>JARGGA010000120.1 GCA_029210805.1 Candidatus Thorarchaeota archaeon | reverse complement strand
ACGCAATTGCATTTGATCTCTTGCAGAGGTATCTTGTTCGACAAAGAGACCGGCGGGATATCCGGATTGAGATAGCGGCTGAATCGAAGAAAGCTGAACAAAAGGCGAAAGATGCGAAACTTGGCAGTCTTGATGTTCTGAACTTTGTGTATACCAAGGCTCATACTGTCTTTAGAGCAATTGGCCGTGTAGGGGCAAGAGGTTTGGAATGGTCTGCGAATGATGATGCAAAGTGCGCAAATCTCTTGGCATTCTTCCTTCAGCAAAATCGTGGAAAACTGATTTGTGCTGTCTGTGGTGAGCTTGTACCAGATAAGAAATGCAAGGTTCATGGCAAAGGACACATTAACGAGGCTAATGATATTGATAGTTTAGCTTGGTTTGTGATGCGTTCTTTTACTGATATCAAAGTAGGTCTCGTAGGCGTAAAAGCTGATCCAATGTCCTGGGATAAGGCACGTTCCATTGTTCAGAGAGAAATAAGTAACTTAAGACGTCGCGGAAAGATTACTAGCAAGACAAATCTTAACGCTATGTTGCCTGGTGAAATCAATTACATTGTAGGTCCCGCGATAGCCTTAGTTATTGGGAAGTACTTCAATGAATCATTGGAATATGCGGCAAGACGTGCAGGTATAGCTTAGGCGCTGGTAGTCGTGCTTTCAGTAATCCACTGGAGGTAGTCCTTTGACCCCCATCTGATTGGGAGGATAATGAATTCAGGAACTTCATAGGAATGCAGTTTGCAAAGCTCTTCAAGGAGTTCCTGTTCCTTTCCTGATACTGACTTCATGAGGAGTATACTTTCTGTTTCTGATTCAGTCTTACCTTTCCAGCGGTATATACTTGTAACTCCCCGAATGATGTTTACACATGCACATTTTCGCGATTCCACCAAGGTTGTCGCAATGGCATCTGCTTCTTTCTCTAGACACGTACTCAGAGCAACGATATAATCTGTCATGGGGACACACTCTTGGACAAATTTGAATTCAGTATGATATCAAGTCAATATATGCCTCTGGATTATCCCAGTCGTAGCCTTTATACGGATGTGTTTTTGTGAACCGGCTTGCTGGCGGATTCTTATGACAAAACGATTTGTTCCTAAAGGTGTAATGCCTGCCTTGGTGACTCCGTTCACCAGAGATGGCGACCTGATAGAAAATAGCCTGAAAACCATTATCGATTATACTATTGAGAAAGGTGCAACAGGTTTAGTTCCAGCTGGAACTACAGGTGAGTTTGTCTATATGCGAACTGAGGAGAGGAAGAAACTCCTTCGTCTTGCAGTTGAGTATGCAGATGGACGTGTTCCTGTTGTTGCTGGGACTGGTCAAAACAGTACCCGTGCTACAGTGGAATTAACAAAATATGCCGCTGATATAGGATGTCAAGCAGCATTGGTCATTTCTCCATTTTACTTGCGCCCTGGGGATAAAGGCTACTATGAGCACTATGAAACTGTGGCAAGGAAATCTGATTTGCCTATCATTCTCTATAACATTCCACAGTGTACTCTAGGTGTTCTTAATTCGTCACTAGTAGAAGACCTTGCTGAACTTGACAATATTGTTGGAATAAAGGATAGCAGTGGTGTGATTGGCTATACATTGGAGTTGATTCAGAAGCTCAATGGAAAAATTCCCTTGCTAATTGGTCACGATGAATGCTTCTTATCCGCGGTAGCAGCAGGTGCCGAAGCTGCAATACTTGCATCTGCGAATATCATCCCCCACATTTGGCTTGAAATCATGGAGAAAGTGAAGAAGGGTGATATTGATGGTGCTGCAAACCTTCAGCATAGCGTCCAGACCCTTTCCCGAATTGTCACACGAAATGGCGGGGCACCACCTGTCAAAGCAGCTTTCAAAATGATGGGCGTAAAGGTTGGAAAATCACGAATGCCCCTTGACACAGGCGGCACACTGACAGTCGAACTCAAGGATGAAATTCGAATTGAACTTGAGAAACTTGGACTGGTTGATTCCTTCAGTTCTACCGAGCTTACGAAAGATGTCGATATTGAGAAGATACTGCAAGAACAGGGATACAGTACCGACCCCGATATGAAGACTGAAACATCATTCAACAAGACAGTCGCAGTGAGTATTGCAGTAGGTCCAAAAAGCGGGGCTCTAGGACGTGCATTTGTAGGCATGCTCACAACACCAAAGGTTGGACATGAAGCTTTAACCGTTATTCTGGAACCAAATCTATCTGTACGTCCAAGCAGTATCATGCTACCATTAAGACAAATCACATCGATGAGACAAGCATCCTTCTTCTATGGATCTGTACAATCAGGTGCAGCAAAAGCCTTTGCTCACATGATAGGGACTGGGAAAATACCAGAGGATTCATTGAATAATGATGTCGCAATTCTAGCTTTGGATATTGAATTGAATACACGAGACCGCAGGGCGGTTACTAAAGATACAGAAAAGGCAGTTACCAATGCCTTGGAAAAAATATGGAGGTGACCTGAATGAGTGAAACTTTTAGATTCAAAGGGGCATACCCCGCACTTGTAACTCCCTTCAATGATGATGGTGTAGATGAAGCCCAATTCAGAGGGCTAATTGATTACGTTATCAAAGCAGGAGCAACCGGTATTGTTCCATGTGGAACAACCGGAGAATTCACCAGTATGCGATTTGATGAAAAGGTCGAAGCGATACGAATTGCTTGTGATGCAGCAAAGAACCGCGTTCCCGTTCTAGCTGGAACTGGGGCAGCTTACACGACTGATGCTGTCAAACTAACAAGAAGAGCAGCGGAGTTTGGAGCAGATGCTGCACTTGTAGTATCTCCATACTTTTTGAAACCATCAAACAAAGAAGTGTTTGAACACTATGAACGTATAGCTAGAGGTAGCGACATTCCGATTTTTGCATACAACATTCCACAGGTTACCGGAGTTCCTCTGCACTGGACATTGGTTGATGGACTTCGTGAAATCGATGGCCTCATTGGAATGAAAGATTCTAGTGGGAATCTGGTAAACCTCACAACAATCCTTGTACGGCGACCTGCTGATTTTCAGGTTGTTATTGGACATGATGAAGTTGCTTTACCTGCCCTGGCAATGGGTTGCGACGGAGCGATCCTCGCCAGTGCTAACATCTTTCCAGACCGCTACATCAAGATGCAAGCATCACTGGCTAGCGGTGATCTAAAAGATGCTCTTCTCATTCAGAGGAGTATTCAGAAGACAGTTCGCATCATTGTGAATAAGGGTGGAGGGATGGCCGTCAAGGCCGCATTGAATATGATGGGAGTTCCTGTTGGAACGGCGAGACCCCCATTACTTGAGGGTGATTCTTTCACCTACGAGGATATTGATGAAATTCGAACTTGCCTCGAAGATTTGCAGCTCATCCCCCGTGGCCCTGTTACTTACAGGATGGGTCAGAGATCAGTCGTTGCAGAAGGTTATCCGAAAGCAGTTGGACTCGCGCCCGATATCGTTGAGGATTTGACACTTCTTCATGGAGAGTCCTTGTGTGGCGGTGGACAAGAGGTGGCTCATGTTGACCTTGTGATGGGAATTCGAGATGGTCCTATAAGTGCCGCTTTAGACCAAGCAGGAAAGATGCGGGATGGTTACCACTCAGCCAACATCATCAAAGAACTTGAACCAACAACTGTCTTTGCTCCCACTGTGACAATAACACAGGAGCATCATAAGAAGATGGTCTATGAGGTGGCCCAGAAGGCTGTAACAGATGCAATTAGGCGTTCCATTACTGACGGAGTAATTCCTGAGGAATTGATTCCTGACATTGCAATAGCCGCGAATGTATTCGTGCATCCATATGCAGTCAATGTCCGGCGAGTACACATTAACAACTTCCGAGCAGTACGGCATGCAATAAGGAGAGCCATAGAAGGACGACAGAGTTCTGAAGAGATACAGGCACGAAAGGATTCAGCAAGGCATCCCTTCGCCTACAATCCATGAAACATAACGAGGTGGGCAAAACGCCCGCCACTCCTGTTCTTTTGTGATACAATAATGGTCTTCTGAAGCATTCCGACCGTCTGATATATTCATTTACCATTCTGGAAATCTCCTACTTTTTCCTTCCCCTTCTCTCTTTGCTAGGATACCTCCAGTGAACGCACTTATTCCACCCAGTATTGACAATATCATACAAGCTCGTAAAGCATCGGCATTTGGCAAGAAAACAATCCCCTGTGCAAATCCCCAACTTCCCCAGAGAAATAAACCAATTAATAATGTAAGGATGCCAGAGGCATATGCTACTGAAGGTCTTTCATCCGAGTCTTTCTTAACTGATGAATACAATGCCCAAATGGTCAAAGCAATAGCCACCAGAATGAATGCTTCTACTCTCGCTTGGGTCAACAATTCTTCTATACATACAGCAACAACTAGTATCCCAAGTGCAAAGTACAAAAAAGAATGTGCTTCTCTCAATCACTTATGAAAACTCCCGATTCCTGATTGCTTGGATTTCTATTCAAATCTTCCCATTGTTCTTTGTCCGTTTGTTAAGTCAAATATGGTCAGTGAAGTGTAATTTCTAACACTCTTTGAATATCCTGATCGCATTGAAAATGTCGGTTCGCAAAATGGTCTGAAACTGCAATTTATGGGTTTTTGGGGACTAGCAACTTCTGCTTTTCCTATATATACTCGAATGCGTTCTATCTACTTAGTCTAGCATCCCATTAGAATCCCTCAGTGTCGTTCGCGGTGTTGGGGGAAACCTTGGGAAAGCATCCCATTCAGGTTGCCGCGCTTACCACCGCATCCGATGGAGAAAAAAGACATGGCTGAAACCTGTGAGATTTCCTTAAAGTCGCTACCTACGCGTAGTCTTAGGAAGCAGGTTAAAGGTTTCCTCAGAGGAGAGGGGGTATCGGTTAGAGATTCGTCCGGACAACTCTACACTGTAGACTTGAAAAGGAACAAACTGCTTCTGATACCTGATGATTTCTTGGGATCCCACAATTCTGACGGGGAACGTGGGCACCTTTCATATTACCCGGCATAAGGAAATTGTAGTTTCAGCCAACCTTCTTTCTTAGATTTATGCACAGATCAAATTATATTATATCCAATCAAGCAGATTGTCCAAATCGCGAGATGTGCTTAGTTGAAGCGGAAAGTCCTAGTTAAGCAAATAATCCGTCTGATTGGAGTAGTCATATTCATTGCTATTATTCTCAATACCGATTTTGAGAACATTGATTTGGTTCTCACGTTGAATGAATTCCTTTTGCTGATCTCTGCCATTTTGTTCGTAATTCCGATTATGATGCTTAAGGGATTCCGTTGGGCTCTAATAGCAAGGAATCTAGATTTCGCACTGACTCCTATTGAAGCTACTAATGGTCTCTACATTGCACAGATGACAAGTTTTACGCTCCCTGGTTCTCTAGGGGATCTTATTCGGGTGCCATTTCTAAAATGTAGGGGAAATCCCACAGATAGGTCGATCCTAAGCATTTTCCTTGATGCCATAGCGGCATCAATACTGCCCTACTCAGTTGCGGCTGTCTCTCTAGTTGTACTCCTCGATTTTGATTCATCAGTAATTCAGTCCGTATTACTATCAATCCTCTTCATCGTAGCAGCATTATACATATCCTACAAGATTATCCGAATCTCAATATAGCCTTGGTTAATCCAAGCACGAATTGGACGTATCAAAATCACAGGTATTCGTGGTAGATTCTTTGTAAATCTCCGAGAGGCACTGGTTCTGATTAGAATCAGATACTTTGCTGGCAGCATAATACTTGGTGGAGGCGCATGGTATCTCTATTCATTGCAGGGGTGGATTCTGGCACAAGCTCTTGGAATATCTGTTGATTGGTACACTATTGCTATGGCGGTGACACTAGCATCAATATTAACTACATTTCCTATCTCAATTCAAGGAATAGGTGTGCGAGAGGGTGTGTTGCTACTTGTGCTGGGTTCTTTTGGCTTTGATATTGGCAGAATTGTAGTTTTTTCCATTATTCTAACGTTGATTTCATTGACCCCTTCTATCTGGGGCTTGATTAGTTGGCTGCGCGACCCATTCGTCCAAATTGAATCTGATGCGCTTGAGGAATCTATTCTGACAACCGAAGAAATATGAAAAAGGGAGAATCTAGTACTCATGGTTATGACTCAGACCGTCAATGTGTAGGAAATGAAAGAAAAAGTGGCAGGTCTCAGGCTGCTCTTGGATCTTCATTGCTGAGTGCTCCGACAGGGGTAACCGCTTCATCGACCGCCAATTATCTTATGAGGAATCCTCTTATCAGTGTGTGGAATCGTCATTTTTGATACTACCACGATGTGATAGATGTGACCGACGAAAAAAGACTCCTTAACCTTGCGCGAACTCTTGTGTCTACAAATTCAGAGAGTCCACCAGGGCGGGAAAAGGAAGTAGCTGATATTCTTCGTGATCATATGGAATCTCATGGAATTGCCTGTGTATCGGTTGGTCCATCTGAGCGCCCTAATCTAATTTTCTATACTCATGAAGGAGAAAAGGGACCTCTCATGTTTCACGGTCATATGGATACTGTGCCAGCAGGAGACCTCGAGAAGTGGAAATATGATCCATTTGTTGGTGAGATAGTCGATGGTAAACTTCATGGTAGAGGGTCCTGCGATATGAAAGGTCCTGTCGCAGCCCTAACTGAAGCAGTCATTCAGTATAGCGAACAGAAACATGCAACACCCCTTCTACTGCTATGTACTTCAGACGAAGAAAGCGGTTGTTCTGGAGCCGAAGCTGTTGCCGATAGTGGCTTACTTTCGGGAGTAACTTATGGTGTGTGTGCCGAGCCAACTAGTCTGGATGTTCTTGTCGGAGAAAAGGGAATGCTATGGTCGAAAGTTGTTGCTAGAGGTAAATCTGCTCATGGCTCTCTTCCAAAAGAGGGCTTAAATGCTATCCAACTATGTGGGTCCGCAATTGAGGTTCTGCTGCCCCTTGACTATTCATTTGAACCTGATGATTTGATGGGGGAGATGACTCTGAATATTGGTGTGATACAAGGAGGTATCAAAATCAATGTAGTTCCTGAATACTGTGAGGCTCAGCTCGACATGCGAACTGTAAAAGGACAAACAATTGAAGGATTGCTTGCTGAAATGAGGTCTAGAATAGAATCAGTAGGTCTCTCCGATCGAGTTGAGATAGAGTATATCCATGGCAAGGCTGCTGTTAGAACACCTGGTGATTCTGAAATTGTTAAGGTATCACTTGAATCAGTAGAAGCAATTACCGGGAAGAAATCAATTCCTACAGCTGCGACATATGGAACGGATTGTTCTGTCCTACAGCCTAGAATAGGTATCCTCAATGTGATATGTGGACCTGGGTCCATAGAGCAAGCTCATCAACCAGATGAATTTATTCAGATACGCCAGATGAATCAATCTGTTGAGATTTATTCGAGAATCGCAGAGCATTTCACTCAGGAATAATGATATTATCTCAGGAGAAACCTTAAAGTTCTCCAATTGAAATACCATGATTGAAGGTTTGTACCGGGGAAGTTTGATTTTGTAGAACCCCCGATATCATCCCCATCTCCTATTGTTTTGAGGCTGTGGACGAAATGGCACGAGGGAAACCAAAGCAGAAGCCTATCATCAAACGGATACAGAAGATGCGAAAACTAATTGAGAAAGACAAGCAATTCAGTGTTTCCGAAACAAGAACGCGTGAGGATATTATAACAGAATTATTCACAGGGAAAATGAATGCGATTGGTATAATCCCCTCCAGCGATTCTGGATACATTCCTACATCGCAGACTCCTCTGGCTCGTTACCTTAGACGCTTTGGAGTTGTTGATGACATAATTGATGCAATATTGGCCGGTCTTGCTGAAGAAGAGACTGAACAGGCTGTTAGAGACATAATTGAAGCTGCCGCTGAAACGCCTGAGATTAATTTGGACGGCGATTATCTCAAACAGGCACAAGAACTCGCTGTCGACGAGTGGGACAAACTACGACGAATTGATGGGTTATAGAGTGATTGAATTATGACCGAACTCTTGTATATGCGTGACAATTACATTCGAGAATTCGAAGCCACCATCATAGGTACTACAGACAACTCAATCATCTTAGACCGCACTGCTTTCTATCCCGAAGGTGGTGGTCAGATTGGAGATAAAGGAACCATACAATCTGATTCCGAAAAAGCCTCTATCACTAGCACAAAAAAAATCGATGGAGCAATACATCATATTGTCGAAGGCCCCGTTCCCTTCACACCTAATCAAAAGATAGTAGGTCGGATTGATTGGGATCAGCGATATGAATGCATGAGATTTCATACAGCTCAGCATATCCTGTCACGATACTTGCAGCTTCATCATGGTCTTCAAACAGTTGGGAACCAAATAACTTGCGGTAATAGCAGAGCTGACTACTCTCCTTTAGATTCCATTGGCGACGATATGAAATTGGAAGTCCAAGATGGAGTGAATAGCATTCTAAAACAAAATTTGGACGTTCTCCTTACATTTATGCCACGAAAGGAGGCTACTAATTATCTGAAAGAAAAAGGGTATCAATTTCGGTACCTTGAGATGGTTCCCAAAAGTGTTACAGAATTCCGAATTATCTCAGTTGGTGCTTATGATGCTGCATCTTGTGCAGGAACGCATGTGGCTAATACGAGTGAAATTGGGGAAATCCGTCTAGGAAAAACAAAAAATGTTGGAGCTGGGAAACGCAGATTGTATTTTTCCCTAGTATCTCCTCGCGAATAATCCTCGCCAACATCTTTATGTCTTATCGATATTCCAAGATAGATGTGAGTGCTATGAAGGCGCTTGTGCTAACAGCTGGATCTGGAAATAGGCTTCGACCTT
>JARGGA010000119.1 GCA_029210805.1 Candidatus Thorarchaeota archaeon | reverse complement strand
CTTGTTCATTCTTATTAGCAATAGGAATTGAGGAATCAAAAGGAGCATCTATTGTCTTGACCATTGCTACGAAAAATGAATTCGCACTCCGGTTTGCAACCAAGGAAGACTTTCCCCGGATAGATGAGATTACTATCACCTGCTATCAAGCCATTTACGACAGCTGGGTTGCAATGCATGGTAAGGAACTCCATTTCCATCTAAACGACCCGAAGGAGGACTGGGAAGCTAAAAAGACGAAACAAAACCATGACCTCTTTGCTAAGCATCCAGAATGGGTTTGGGTACTAGAGAAGGATGCTGTTATCATTGGGTTTGTGACCTTTCTTTTGAAACGTGACAAAAGCATTGGAATCATCGAAAACAATGTTGTACTCCCCGAATTTGCAGGGAAGGGACTTGGCAAATTCATGTATCGGAGTGTATTGCAGTACTTCAGAGAGCAAAACATCAAGTATGCACATGTAGAAACAGGACTCGATTCCCCTCATGGTCCTGCTAGAAAGGCGTATGAAGGAGTAGGGTTGCAAACAGTTACAGGAATCTTAGACAAACTTGGACTTCCCTTAGATAGTGATTTGAAAGATTATATTGGGCCTTATATACCCAGGTCCATATACCGTTCTATGAGGTTATAGTGACACGGTTCTGACCTCACAGAGTCCCCCCAGTGCCGTTCCCTGGGAGTACATCGCTCTGGTGTCCAAGATTGTACAACTAAAAATGAACGGTACATGGAATATAGCACCGCTCTTTATGGTAAGAGCTAATCAATTGGCAAATGAATACGGCGAGATTGCTCTGCTTGTACCTAACAGCATTCTTCGAGTTGGTCAGTTCTCCAAGACCCGGAGATTTCTCCTTGATGAAGCGGATATGTGGTGTATAATCGATGAGGGAAACCCGTTCAATGATGTGACACTTGAGATGGTTTCCATCTTTTGGAGCAATCAAAATGACGGAGCAACAAAATCAATAGAGGTCGTTTCAAGAAGACAAGGTCTCGAAGGGGTTCACAATGTGCCCCGAAATGCTTGCTTAGCTGGGAGCATCTTCTCCCTCTATTACGATGACATCATGAAGAGAATTCAGGCAAAGGGGACAAGAGGCATGATTAGAGCCTCGAGAGGCCGGGACATTCCCTCAGATCACGTTCACGATAAGGAAACCAGTAAGTTCACAGTCCCATATGCAACCAAAGGAAGAAGCGTGCGACGATACAAAATAGAGAATGATTATCTTAGATTCACAGACAACTGGTACGAACGGGATGAGGCCTTGCGCGAGTCGTTCGCTAATGAATTTCTAATTGCCACAAAGAATTATCCATACCCGAGATGTGTAATGAAACCAAAGGGGACGATTCATGGCGGGGGAATAGTAAGGGTAATCCCGGTGAATGAAGAGTTGAACATGGCATCAATTGGTCTTATCCTTAATTCTCGACTGGTCCGATATCTAAGCAATCGATATCTTACGAACTATGCGCAGCTAACGACATGCTTGAATACAGGTATCATTGAAGAGATACCTCTTACCGTCCCTGAAAATCAGGAATTATTCGCATTCGTTTATAATTCGCTGCAGCAGGCACACAGCAATCTAGGAGAGAACGAAGATTTGATCAATGACCTAGAGACCTATGCCAATACTGTTGTTTATGCACAATACTTCTCCAAAACGCAAGTTCTTGATCAACTCACTGAGAATCCGATCTGGAAAAAAGGTTCAGATTTAGCATCACTCCAGCAAGCAATTACTCATGAAGATATTCAGAAACTCATCAGGAGTGTGATGGAGAACCCATTTGTGAAAAAAATAGAAACCTCTCCAGGAATGAACTGATTCTACGTGAAGGCGGAGGCTTATATAGCATAACAGAATTGAAGTCTGCAGAGTTACAATGATTGATGAGAAGTCTGAACGAACTGATGATGCCGAAGATATGTCAAGTGCCATTGTCAGTGCAGTGGAAGAAGAAGAGCGCAAAAACGATGATGAGGATGCCTTATCACGTAATGAACGGCGTGTTGAATTGACCAAAGAAGAAGAACGTATTCAAAAAGCAAAGCAACTAAAAAAGGAACTAAGGAAACGCGAACTCGGAATTCTTAGATATAGATGGCCTACTGTGGTGTTATTCGTTTCAGGAATTTTCGCCATCATTACACAATTTCTTGCTGTGTGGACGCAAGTTTCAGCATTTTACGGATTCAATACATACTGGGAAGCATTCCTCTTCAATACCAATATCTTCTGGCTGTTTCCAATGATTTCTGGTATAATACTAATCGTGATGGCATTCTTTGCATATTCCCGACCAAAAGCAACGTACTTCGGTGTTGTGCCTGCCATGATGATGGCAATGGCTGGATCAATGCCCTACTTCCTAATCGAACTTGTGGCGGTAGGTATCCCTGATTTTGCAAATGAAATAGTGGCTACCGGAACTCCGATTGAAATGTTTGTTGTAGCAATATTAGCACTCTTGGCGATAGCAATTCGAGAAAAGGAATAATCAAGCATCAGAAATAAAGTCGTTCAGCCGCCCCTCATCTTCAAGGTCGGCCATCCAATCATATCTTGTAGGCGATTCCTTAGATTTGATTATTGATAATATTTCATCAACTGTTGACTCAGCTGTGAGTTCAGTGGTGTCTACCTCAAACACCTTAGCTTCGCCAAAAGAATTGAGAGCATCCAGTTGACATACTCCATATATTTCGGATTCTAAGTTCTCCTGCACTTTATCAGCTGTGTAATTCCGTTGAGTGAGACGTTGTTTGAGGTCATCAGGATGAGTCCGCAAAACGAAAACCTGTTCAACGGATCTGCTTGGAACAAGATCTATGTAATGGCCCTCAATTATGAAGTCATCCTTACTATCATCTAGAAGGTCCATAATTGCATCAACTAGGCAATCCTCATCAATTATCCAAGTATCGCGGTTAGAATCATGTTCTCGTGTGCAGTCATTGCTTTTTGCAATGTCGCCAAGGGCTACTACCCTTCGTTTGAGTTGTGCGCCAAGAAGCTTGGCAACTTCGGTCTTTCCTGTGCCAGGCGTTCCACCGACAAGAATGAGTTTCATAGGTCGCGCTCCAAATTAATTGCGTGATAAGGTCTTTGTTTGGGCAAAAATGCCCTACTGTTAATCATTATAAGCCCACAACTAAAGTTCATATTAGAAAATACCGAGCTATATTCAGATGTCACCAAGCAAGAATGATTCCGGTTTAAGCACTTTGACAATAATATCCATTGCTATATTCGTGATTATTGGAATAGCGTTATGGTGGTACAATACTGTAGCAGCAATATTGATTCTTATTCTTTCATTCGCTTCAGTAGCAATGCTATTTTGGAAGGCATTTAGTGAGGCAGTTGAGCAGAGCGCAGGATTCAGTGGAGAGATTCGTAGAGAAAGAGGAGCGCAGCGACTCAGGCTTTCTGATATTGAGAATAGAATGAAAGCTGCATTGGAACAAAGTGATTCGGATTATGATAATATCATGACTGACTATGACTATCCGAATCTTTCAGAGGAAAGTATTGCAGATTATGACACCGAAATTCCTGTTACAATTATTGATGGAATCGAGGGGGCTATAGCTGAAAACCTTGAGAACATCGGAATTGAGGACCTCGATGAGCTTGCTGTTGCTGATCCTGAAGAGGTCTCGAATAACTGCAAAGTAAGTCGGCAAGAAGCTGAAGATTGGATTATGGATGCCAAGCTTATTTTTGTCGGAGCAGAGATTTCCAGCCTCATCTCATTGTCGATGGAAGATCCGAATAAGATGAAGAATAGCATAACAAAGGCAATCCGAACAGCAACGCTCAAGGTACCTATTGATTTCAAGCTCCCCCAATCTAAAATCCAGAGATGGATCAATCGAGCAAACAAGATAGTATCTGAAGTGGATGTCAATGAAATCCAGAGATGGCTTGAGGAAAGCGACCGATAGCAAAATTGCTTTTCTTACAAAATTTGTCCTCTGCGCAACGAATAAAAAGCGACTGAAGTTGTGTGAATAACAACTGGAATAAATTCAGGGATTAGTATGCTCCAAGAATATACTATCAGGCAATTCGAACGCGAGGACATTGAATCAGTTGTTGAAATCAATAGAACTTGCCTCCCTGAGAATTATCCAGATCAATTTTTCATCGGACTTTATCATCACGCGCCGAAAGCATTCATTGTTGCAGAATGTTCAGAAGGCATTTGTGGATACATTATGTGCCGTATCGAGAGAGGAATCTCAAGTTTTGGACGTGCACCTGTTAAGAAGGGACACATTGTTTCAATCGCAGTGACGCACGAACATAGACATCATGGCGTTGGCTCTGCTTTAGTTCAGGCGGCAATGAAAGGTATGCGAGAATACGGTGCCTCGGAATTCTTTCTAGAAGTAAGAAAGACCAACGAAGAGGCGATTACGATCTACGAAAAGCTCGCCTATGAGATTAAACGAGTTCTCAAAGGATATTATCGTGATGGTGAGGATGCATACTTGATGGTGCTTGAAAGCCCTCCCTCTGAGGAGGAAGACGCTACTGAAAGATAAACACATCACAGTACCTCTAATCCCAGAGTGTTCAGCCTGCATTATGAACAGTCTACAAATCCTCATTCCACTCCTTGCAGAAAGAAAAGAAGACCAGATGACCCTGTTCAAATTTGCTTATCAGAAGATTGCGGAGGGGTATGAGAAGAAACTAGAGCCTCTTATTCTCTCGGTGGACCTTTATCAGCGGCTATATGAGAGAGCCAAAATTTACGATCCATATCGAGAAATTAAAGAAAGAAGCATCGAAGCTGCAGAAACAGCACTTCCCCTTATTGAGGAATCAGTGGAAAGCTATGAAGGTTATGAAAAGCTGCGTGCTGCATTAGCCGCCTCTATTGCGGGCAATCTTATCGATTTCAACACAGCGTATCATACTCCTGACTTAGATTCACTAGTGGAAGTCTACAAATCAATCTTAGAAATTGGGTTTGCTCTGGATGATAGCAATCATCTATGGCGCCGCTTAAAATCACAGAAAGGACACATAGTATTCCTTGCGGACAATGCAGGAGAAACCCTCTTCGATATCCCACTATTGCGACTATTCAGGGACCTCGAGTGGAGAACAACATTCGTTGTTAAAGAAGAGGCAATGATTAACGACGCAACATGGTCAGACGTCGCAGGATCAGAAATAGAGAGTCTCTGCAAAATAGTAGACACTGGCGGTTGGGCACATGGCGTTCCGCGACGATGGGTAAGCCAAGGATTTCTAGATCTTGTTGCTAGCTGTGATTTGGTAATCTCCAAGGGGCAAGCCAATGTCGAGAGCTTTCCCGAAATCCAAAGAGAGATTGGAGTTGAAACATACTACGTCATCCGTGCGAAATGTCCCCATATCGCATCTTCGCTAGGAGCGATAATTGGCGACAATGTGGTTTTGCGTCGACCTTATGTTGAATAAAAGAGGATTCTACGAGTCCTAAGCTAAGGTTTAAATGTGTAGTCAGACCGGAGCGCATGTACAGTTTTGTTTGGTACATGACAATTAGAGATAGTTATCTAAACCATGGAGGAAATAAAACGATGAGTAATCAAAACCAACAGGTAATCATTCTTAGAGAAGATACAGAGAGGTCACGAGGCCGTGACGCGCAGAGAAACAATATCATGGCAGCTATCGTTATTTCTGAGGCAGTCAAATCTGCTTTGGGGCCAAAAGGCATGGATAAGATGATGGTAGACTCCTTCGGAGATGTAACAGTCACCAATGATGGGGCTACAATTCTCAAGGAGATGGATGTTGCGCATCCCGCAGCAAAGATGGTCATTCAAGTGTCAAAGACAGTAGATTCAGAAGTCGGTGATGGAACAACTACAGCAGCAATTCTGACCGGCAATCTACTCAAGGAAGCAGAAAAGCTCCTCGACCAGAACATTCACCCAACAACCATAATCAGTGGATACCGAAAAGCCACAGAGAGGGCACTCAGCGTCATCGGAGAAGTTTCGGAGAAAGTTGACCCTGCAGATGCCTTATTCAGAAAAACGCTTATGGATGTAGCAATGACAACTATGTCCAGTAAGTTCGTTGCCAACTATAGCCAAGAGCTGGCGAAGCTTGTTGTAGATGCAATTCTTGAAGTTTCAAAAGACCGTCAAGGTGACGAAGACATTGATATGGACAACATCCCCCGTCAGAAGCAAAAGGGACTCCCAGTATCAGATACAGAATTGGTTCATGGTATTGTGTTGGATAAGGAGATTGTCCATCCAGGCATGCCTTTGAAAGTTGAAGGTGCCAAGATTCTACTTCTAGAGTCACCAATTGAAGTTACAAAGACAGAATTCGATGCAAAGATTTCCATTACAGATCCCATGGCAATGCAAAGTTTTCTTGTTGAAGAAGAGAATATGCTCAAGGATATGGTCAAGAAAATCGTCGAGTCAGGAGCCAACGTTGTTATTGCCCAGAAAGGAATAGATGACGTTGCCCAGCATTACTTGGCAAAGAACGGAATCATGGCAGTACGACGAATAAAGAAGTCAGATATCGAACGACTTCACAAAGCAACAGGCGCACAAATCGTTTCAAAATTACAGAATCTCACAGCAGCGGACCTCGGCAAAGCCAAATCTGTTGCGCAGAAGGAAGTTGGTGAGGATAAGATGCTCTTCATTGAAGGCACCCCGCACACTTCAGTTGCTACCATTATTGTGAGAGGAGGAACCAATCACATAGTAGATGAAGTTGACAGAGCGTTAAACGATGCACTCTATGTTGTACGTGATGTAGTAATTCATCCTGAGATATCCTATGGTGGAGGTGCACTTGCTTGCGAGATAAGCATGAACCTGAGGGATTTTGCATCAAACCTTGAGGGTAGAGAACAATATGCAGTAAACGCTTTTGCCGATGCTGTGGAAGGTCTACCAACAACCCTTGCAGAGAACGCGGGATTAGATCCTATTGACATTCTTGTTGCTTTGAGAGCAGCACATGCCGAAGGGAAAGCCACTTATGGAGTTAACATCGGGAAGGGTAAGGTTGGTGACATGAAAAGTGCTCGAGTAGTCGAGTCTTCATTAGTCAACAAACAAATCGTCATGTCAGCTGCTGAAGCAGCCCAGATGATTCTTAAGATAGATGACGTCATCAGCTCCAAGGGTGGCGGCGGTGGAGGCATGGGTGGAATGCCCGGCGGCCCCGGCGGCATGGATGATGAGGAATAGAAAGAATCAAACATACTATAGTAGGTGTGCGAACTCATGTCAGAAGACCCCAAACTCGAAATCACAGAGGATGATGAAGAAGAGACAGAAGAAGAGAGTTCTGAAGAGCCCTCGCCGACTGAGAAAGCTGAAATACTCACAAACATCCAAGGTGTTGGCCCCAAGAATGCGATAAAACTCGTGGAAAAGAAGTATGACACAATCACCAAAATTGCAGAAGCTGACCCGGAAGACTTAGCGGCTGCAGTTTCTGGATTCAGTGTATCGAAAGCTGAAGCAATTATCGAGGAGGCTCAGGGTCTACTTGAATTAATCGAAGCTGGGGTTGTTGACGTAACTGGCAAAGCCAAGAAGTCAAAACGGAAGAAGGCACAAGAACCCGATCCTGAAAAGATTGAGCTTCCGCCTTCTGCGGAAATAACAAAAGCCTTCGAAAGAGTTAGTCTCTCTACGGGATTGGAGAAAGAGAAGATTGATTTGGGAATCAATGCGGGTCCCAAATGGCTGACCAGGTTTGAGAAAGCACGTATCATTGGAGCTCGTGCACTGCAGATCTCAATGGGAGCACCTGTTCTTGTTGATATGGCCAAGGCACCCTCAGGGCTCTTTGCTCTCGCTGAATTAGAACTTAGTTCAGGGGTACTTCCAATGACCATACGAAGAACCCTTCCCACAGGAGAGTCCTTCGACATTCCTCTCGCCGATCTATTGAAGCATACAAGACTGGTATAAGTGTACCAGTCTTCTCATTCTTTTTCTATTGTTATACATAGGTACACAATAGTAGCCTTAAAATGGAGTATAATCTTAGATAGAGTTCCGGAAAGTGAACTATATTGCAGAATGGTGTAGACCTTCTGAGTGCAGAATTGGTGCTCAGACTTCTCATAGGCTTTGCAGTTGGAGGTCTAATAGGTCTCGAACGGCAAAAAAAGACTGAACATCAGGATAGGTCAATTGGTGTTCGTTCTTTCGGTCTGCACAGTTTACTGGGTACATTGGCAGCATACTCTTTCGTGATTTCTGAGAATCCAATAGTACTTGTTTATGCAACAGTAATCTCTATACTCCTAGTAGGAGTTCAACTTTATCAGAAAATAATAAGATCAATGAGAAAGGGAATGACCACCACAATTGTCTTTGCCATGGCCTATGTCTTGGGAACTCTGGTGGGGCTGGATACGCCCCCAGCAGGTCAGCTAGTAGGCAACTTATCGATGCTTGCTATGACTGTTGCATTCCTAGTGTTCTTGGTTCTTGGTTTCAAGGACGAACTCGCTGCAGCAGTATCAGGAGTAAGTCATGAGGAAATGATTAGTGCCGCAGAGTTAGGTGTGGTAATCTTATTCTTCTGGCCTTTAGTACCAGAAACAGTTCCGGTTCCTGGTCTAACTGATGGATTTCCAATCTTTACAACCTACATACTAATTGTAATTCTACTTTCCATTAGTTTTGCTAACTACCTACTTGTGAAGAAATACAAGGAAAAGGGTCAATACTTCTTTGGTTTCTTTGGAGGATTTGCAAATAGCGAGGCAACAGTATCAAGTCTTGCGGATACATATGTAAAGACAGGTAGAACAAATCCAGGTCGTTTTGCAGTTTCAACCATACTAACGAATCTTGCAATGGTTCTTCGAAATGGTATCCTTGTGGTCCTTCTTGATCCAACCTTTCAAATC
>JARGGA010000118.1 GCA_029210805.1 Candidatus Thorarchaeota archaeon | reverse complement strand
CGATAAGAAGACACTCAAATACACGTATCCAACTGATGAGGTTGTGGAGCGAATCAAGAAGAAATATGTGTGATTATTTGAATTTGGCCCTAGCTTTCTCTACTAGCTCATCTTTTCTTTCTGTGTATGGTACGTATAACTCACCAATATCAAGTAGTGATAAATTATGATTGATTATCTCCCGCATGGATTCATTGATTTCAAAGCCGGTGAAATGACGATATGATCCCTTACTTGCTACTGCCGTCGTTGCATTGCCCATAAACGGGTCTAGTACGAGGTCTCCTGGTTTTGTTGCGAAATCGATACATCTCATTACAAGCTCCGTTGGGAGTTTTGTACCGTTCTTTTTCTCACCTTTCTTGTATGTTCTATTAATCTCCCAGATGTCCTGTGGGTAATGTTCAATCTTATTGAAGAAGTACTGTTTCAGGTTTTTCACTAGAAAGAGAAGATGATAATGGCTTGTCACGAATTTCTTCTTGGTGAACACTCCGAATTGATATTTCCATATGATGTGATTCACAAGCTTCAATCCTGCGTCTTCGACTGCACTAAGTACCGGTCTTAGATTGGTCCATCCGCTGAATATCCATGCAGAACCTGATTTCTTCAGTATCCTTGGGATTTCAGATATCCATGCTTTTGTAAATTCTTCGTAGTCTCCTTCGACTTCTTGATATCCATCAATAACAAAAGAATCGTTTCTGTTGTAGAGGGCTTCCTTTCCGGAGAATGAGATTCCAAAGGGCGGATCAGCAATAACCGCATCAATTGACTCATCAGGCACGCTCTTCATTCCAGCCATGCAATCCTCAAAATTGATCACATCTACAGGAAATGAAAACTTGGCTTTCTCAAATTCACTAGATGCCTCTTCACGAGTCCAATCTTTTGTAGGTTTGAACCGTGCCGCCGCCTCATGAGGGACATAGCGTTTCTTGCGTTTCTTCTTACTGGATTCAGGGCTCACAAAATTACATTCTAGTCGGCAGCTTATAAGAGTCACTGGAAGACATGAAGCCTAGCATTTCCTTTCTTGCCCCGTGTTGCAAGAACATCCATTTTCCTGAGACAATATGTCATCTTTTGTGCAATTCGATTTGAACCACCAAGTGCTTTTGCCAAATCGGCATTTGTGAAGGGACTTTCTAGGTCCGGAGGAATCAGACTCAGAAGATCTTGTGGTTTTTTGAAGAGATGACGTTCGGAAACCTCGATGAGCCGTCGGTCCACATTGCTCCATCCCTTTCTTCTCCAGCTACCCTTCCCATCGTTTTGCATGATTTGCTCTTCGAATACTTCGACAACTTCCAACTCTAGATTCCAGTGATTCAAGAGAGTTGGAATGCTAACTAGTTCTTCAAATACACTAAGGACATTCATCTTCCTTGGAGACCTTCTTCTACTAATCTCCTGCCCTTCAAGAGTTTCTCTGACGACCCATCTTACTCTTGGAATTGGATACACTATTCGAATACGATGGTTAGGAAGCAGGTTTGTTAGCTTCTTCTTCATTGCTCCAAAGTTTCGAGTTTGTATTTCTATGAGAAGCTTACTTCTGACAATATCTATAACGTAGCCATCAACAGAAACCTCGATTTCATCTCCTGGCTCCTGATACCATTCTTTTAGAGATGCATGTAGCGAGCGCTCTTGCAGAGTACCTATTCCACCATTATCTTCATCGGAGCCCATACTCTGGCAATCCCGTACCTTTCATATCAGGCTTTCCTAATTCAGTCCAACTCGCGAACGAATATTGATGCATCATCGCTTGGGTAAAACAAGGGAATCGTTGCAACCTCCTTGAAATCTTGGCTATTGTAGAATTGCCGAGCAATTTCATTACTCAGCTCCATGAAAAGGAAAACTCTTCGAAGCGTGTAGTCCTTCTCGGAAAAAGTCACTTGAGCCTGTTCGATTGCTTCTTTCATGAGTTCAGATGCAATACCCTGTTTCCTGTATTGTTCTCTAACCCCAAGACCAACTACCTCGACAACCCCGTCGTCCATTCCTCCTCTTATGGCCCATGAGCTTGTCCCACAGAGCGAATCATTCCGTATGCATAGAATTGTTTCCATAATAGAGGTTAGATCAGTGGCAAAAACCGTTGCCCTCTCTTGATGTGGCTCAACATCAGTAAGGTACATTTCTTTTAGCAGATCAATATCCTCGACAGTTGCCTTTCGAAGGGCGTTCATGATTAAAGTCAGCAATGCCTCAGTTATTCGTCTTTTGGAGTCGGCCAATTTGGGAAAAAACGTCAAAGACGGCAATTCGTTTATGAATACTGCCGTCTTGATTTGCCTATTCGATTATAAGAACTGCATCAACGAATAGTTCGTACTCTTCATCTTCATCGATGTTGTGTATCAATACTCTCTCAACTTCATCCTCGCCTCTGATTTCAAGCAACCTGGATTCATAGAGTATCTTCACTGAGGAGTTTTGAAGTTCTACCACCAGCTCATCAGTTGTTACAATTTCATTCTCAGGTGTCAAGAGAATTACACGATCTGTAACATCGGTGAGTTCGATGGCTGCATCCACGGACTCATCTCCAGAGTGAATAACAAGTGTTCTCATATCTCTGAATGCTTCTGGATTGTCAACAGAAAGAAAGACTCCCTTGTCTAGAAATCCATCTTGGCCAATAACACATGCAGGCGCTGCCTTAGCATCGGTTTCTTCTTCCTCCACATGTTCGCCGCGTCCCTTTCTATAACTCTTAATGGCGTCATGAAGAGCATCTGCGGCAAGGTTTGAGCAATGCATCTTGATAGGTGGTAGGCCATCCAACTCGTCAGCAACATCTTGTCTTGTGACTTTCATTGCCTCATCAAGATCCATTCCAACCACCATTTCTGTAGTCATACTTGTTGTTGCGATTGCTGAACCGCAACCAAAAGTTCTGAACTTCGCGTCAGTGATTTTGTCATCCTCTATTCGGATGAACATCTCCATAATGTCTCCACATGTTGGATTTCCTACTCGTCCATACGCAACATGAGGATCGTCTTTATCAAGAGTTCCTACATTTCTTGGATTTCTAAAGTGATCTAATACCCGCTCGGAATAACTCGTCGATTTCATGTACAATCACTTAAACAGTTAACAATAGTGTAATAAAGGAAATGGAAAGGGCAAGTTTCTCATCGGGGCCAATCGTGGTAGGAGGGTTGAGTTTCATAATTGAATGAGAGGCCACACCACAGAGAGCAGACAGAAGAGTAGCCAAAAAGGAGTACGCCCCTCAGAAACTTGTCTAAATCATAGTTCTGCTTTTCCTATTTGGTATGGCCAACTGGGTTTGGCAAGATTGCTGGTCTACCAAGAACTCGGATACCGAATTGATACTCTAACTCTAGTTGTGTATGGTTAACTCAAGTTGGTACTTGGCTCATGCAAATCCATTTTACCGTTCCGGAGCCTCCAACTCTGATTCAAAATGGTTAACCAGAATCGTACGAGAAAGTTCTCTTTCCATAACCTTGACTGATGAAAAGGGAACTCTGCTAGTGTACAGGCCCATTAACAAGAAGGTGGCAGATTCGTCCCAAGTTATCTCCTGATTTAGTGATAGGCCAAACCTCGTGGAATATTCCCGAAACTACTTGCCTGTCAGGAAACACTCTCGCCATTGACCCTGCCCCGAATAATTCTAGGGATCGTATCATAAATTATATTCCCATTGTTGGCGAGTGTCTATCATCAGAGCCGTGGTAGGAGGGATTAGGGGAGGGCATCCCCAAAAGTAGTATGCTCCTCAAGACAACCCACTGATATTTTGTTCCTCTTACCACATATATACTCCACATGTGAATAACATATTATCTTCACAAGAAACAAACATATTATTTCTAGGAGTATAACTAGCTCGTTCTTCAACTCATCCCTGTAGGAGCGTGTTAGAGTCAATGAAATCTGATACTGACCCAGATCACCTTCATGCTCGTAGGTGGGGGTCTTACTGGTAGTCGTGGTTTTACTGGGTATCTTGAGGGCGTTGTCGATAGTTCAGGTGGGCGTCTAGCTGGAATAATGGATAATCAAGCACGAGCAGGATATCTGACATTTAGTAGGCTTTTGGCATACGCCCGTGCATTCTCCGCACTTGGTACCACCAATATCGGACTGCTGACAGATTACCTGATGGGTCAAGCCAAGCACCTTCTTACAGGCACTCTGTTTCTCTACACAATTGGAGCAATCGGTCAAGCATTTGGCGACATCGGATTCTTTGCCGAAGTTGTTTTTCAGTCCGCGTTGCTTGCGCAAGTAATTGTTGGCACAGCCGCGGGTATCATGCAGAAGAGATTCATAACAGCAATGGAGGAAGAGGGTGCCATGAACAGTTTGAAAATTGAGTGGCTTATCAAGACCATCGAAAACAAAGCGAAGACTACGGAAGACTATAAGAATCTCTGGGGAGTAGTCCTGAAAGGCAAAATGAGCGAATACGGTCTTCCTCAATTTGCGAAGGTCATGCTCTGTGTAACGTTAGCTGCACAGGCGTTACAAATTGTCACTGTCATGGCAATGATAGGGGGTGCGTTTTGATATCCAAGGTATTTCAGGAACTCTGGGATTTTATTGAAATCCCTGACACAAAAACACGGCTGGGCAAGGTCAACAAGTGGCTGGGAGCCCATAGAGGGACACCTGGTGCCTGTATCTTCAATGAAGAAGAACAAACTAGGCTTCTTGAAAAGTCCCTTGGCCTTCTCGGGGAACCTGATTTTACGACTTGTGAGAGCGTAGTTCGCTGCATTGCAATTTCCACGCCACGGCTCGACCTCCCCCCGCTAGAGATGGACATCTTTCCGGACCTGAAGAGAGAACCTCCCTTCTTTCCAAGCCTACGGTACGAGGACTCCTACATTGTACATATCTTAAGACAGTGGGGGGTCTTCGCACCGGACGAACGAGTCATCATATCAGATGTGGGCAATCTAACGATGGGCAGTCAGAATCTAAGGCGAGGGGATACTCTGTTCGTCACAGACCGACGGATAGTCTGTATGGGAAATCTATCCGGCCCCTTCGTTCCCAGTGCCCCTTCATACAGATTTCTGTATGATAACTGGGAGGAGCAGCCCCACATTCAAGTGTATGACTATCTAGATTTTGGTAATATCAAGAATATTCAGTCCCATTGGAGTAGGGGAAAGAAGATAATAGAGATAGAATACCAATCAAAATACGTTAAGGAGAAGGGTCGTACTATTTACGGTCCATACTTCTTCAAACTTGACCTGCCAAAGACGGAAAAGATTGAGGAAGGCATCCTAAATACCAAGCTTGATCTGGTCGAGATTCCCTACAAGGAGTATCCGAAGGACTATCGAAAATATCGTCAGGAAAGACTTGTGAACCTTGTACAGGATGCTGGTTCTTGGATTAATTAGCCTTTCTCGCTATATTTGGTTGATTTCATAATTATTGTGCCCCCTTCTTGGATGCATATATTGGTGATAGCTCGCGAAGACGTTCCACAATTGCAGGAACTGCCTCAATAACCGCGTCAATATCTTCATTCGTATTGAATCGTCCTGTGGTTAGCTGTAACGAGCCATGTGCCTCCTCATGCAGGAGACCGGTCGAAATTAACGTGTGTGATGGTTCAAGTGTCTTTGACGTACACGCAGAACCTGTTGAGATAGCGATATTTTTGTCCTTAAAGGATAGCAGAATAGATTCTCCTTCTATTCCATCGAATCTGATGTGGGCATTGCTTGCTAGTCTTTCTGACTTGTGTCCATTGAGATGACTGTCTGGAACCTCACCTAGAATCTGGTCAATGATTTTGCTTCTCCAAGTTGTAAACTTCTGAATCTCAGAAGACATTTCTTTCTTCATGATTTCAGAAGCTGTCGCCATACCTACGATTGATGGAATATCTTCTGTTCCCGACCTAATTCCTTTCTCTTGTCCTCCACCCATCATTATTGGGTTGATTCGGAACTTCTTTTGCATGTAGAGAACTCCAAGTCCTCTCGGACCATAAATGTCATTTGATGAAAGTGACATTAGATTGATGTTCTTTTCCTTCACATCAATTGGGACAAGTCCTTCTGCCGCTACGGCATCTGAATGAAATGCGATTCCTTTCTCTGCAAGAAGTAATCCTATCTCCTTGATTGGCTGAATTGTACCTATCTCATTGCTTGCATAGCCAATCGAAACTAAGATTGTATCATCCCGAAGTCGCCGCTCTAATTTTCCGAGCTTGATTCTACCATACTGGTCAACAGGAACTTTGGACACCTCGAATCCCTGTTGTGTGAGATACTTGGCGATATTGTGAATCGAGATGTGGTCCACTTCAGAAATGACAACATGTTTTCCTTTGTTTTTATTCTTCATAGCATAACCAATGATTGCGAGATTACTTGCCTCTGTTGCTCCAGAGGTGAATAGAATCTCATCTGAATCCGCATTGATTAATTCTGCAATTTTAGCTCTGCTTTCCTCAAGAGCGTCAGTTGCGATATCGCCTACTTTGTGTAGCGCAGATGCATTACCAAATTTCTCTGTGAAGTATGGAAGCATTGCTTCAACTACACGAGGGTCAACTGGTTTTGCTGATTGATAGTCCAGATAGATTTGTTTTTCCATTAATTACACCCTCGATTCAGAACCACATCGTGGCATCTGCTTCTAAGGCAAGATCATTCAGAGTTGCAGCACCAACGATTTTCAAATCCGAGTCAAGTTCGACTTCATCCCATCCTAGCATCCGCTTGGACGCCTCACAGACATAAACTGGGATTCCCATCTCGATTGTCTTCTTTATCATTTCCGCCACGTTCGGAAAGTCGCCCGCCTTTATCTTCTCGGCCTCCCCTTTCTTTAGAATTCTAAGGCCTTGTCCAAGGTAGTAGACCTTGGCATCAATATCCATTGCCTTTGCACTTTGAGCCAATACCAATGGTGAGTATTGGCGTTCTGGATCATCGCTCGTTTGAACGTATAATATCGAACTCATTTCATTTACTCCTCTTTTCTTTTCAATAGAAACCTTTGAACTCCATCTCCCATTCGCTTGTAGCTAATGAGAATATGACCAGTTCTTTTCGCAAACCGCTTGATGTCTTCTTCAGCGGCTGGATCGTCAGCAAGAAGCTCTAGCACTTGGCCTGCTTCAAGCTGATCCATTGCTTCTCTTGTTTCGAAGAGTGGTTGGGGACAATACAGTCCTACACAGTCCAGTGTTTCATCAGGTACTATCTCGTCCATCTCAGTCACGCTTTACATTGTCTATTATTAGTTTACTATTGTTAATCGCTTATAAATCTGTGCTAATTACGTATCCGATGTGATTAGATTAAACAATCCAGATTCTTAATGAATCAGTTCAGTGTTCACAATTGCAAATTCAAAGAATCGACTCACCACTCTATCAAAAGCTTGATACTTTTGAGGCTCAACATGATTAACATATTGGTATCCTACGCTGCTTTCGAATTCTTCAATGAAAAGCCTTAGTAAATTCTTGGCTAGTTTCGAGCTCCTTTTTGCAATCAGAATACCGTATGTGAATAGTCCTTCATGAATATTGAGCTCATAATCGCCAACTTGTATCTGTTGGATTTCTCCACTACCAAGTGAGTGTTTTACGTAGTGCTTGATGCCGGTAAAGAAGGCTGATAGTATTTCTGTGGCACCCTCCATGCCGCTGGATACGAAGCTATAGTGATACATAGGAAGAACACTATCCCTTCGAATAACATACAATTCCTCAATATCATGAGAACCGACGAATAGAATTATTGGATGACGATAAAAGAGATTGGCTAGCATGAGTAGAAAAACTGTTACCATTAACATCATTATAGATGAATGAAATAGCGGCTGCAAGATTATTGGAGCTATCTGCCTAAACGGTTGTATTAGTAGAATGAACGGTAGTACTATGACAATAATCCAAAAGAGAGCTGGTGTATGATAATCCTTGCGCATGGAGATTCTAAGTCTATTGAATACTCGTAGAACAAGTGGTAGCATTGAATACATGACTAAGATGAAGAGAATCCCTCTACCTATTTCATAGAGAATTGTGTATTCATGTATCCATCCATCTACAGCCCAAACTAACTGAAACGTATCTGGAATATAGAGTCCAGAAATGAGACCTCCAACAATAAGGAAACCTCCATTTTTTGCAAACGTTCGTTCATCACCCTTAACACTCTCCATGGCCGCAATCATGAATGAAAGCGCAAGATATCCAAATGGCGAGAAAACGTAGATCCAATTCAAGACAAAGTCATGGAATTGTGCATCAAAAAGCAGTGATGGAACTATAAACGATGTACTCCAGAGAGTAACGAAGACAAAGAATGCAAATGTGTACCTGAAAAATCCAGTTCCAATAGATTTCAATAAACGCAACGTTAGGAAGCTGGTGATGATAGAAGCAGTGCATAAAAGTAATGATGCAGAAAGAGTCAGAATTTCAATCGCCATCTTACATTCCCTCTGCTTCCTTTTCATATTCTTCTATACTCGGAATTGCAAACTGAAAATAGTTCTTCATTACCACATTAAATTCTCCATCGTCATAGAATTGTGATGTATCAACCGTGGTTTCAAATTCATGTAGAGATTTTACCAGCAGACGTCGAAGTAGTTCGGATCCTTGATGTGTGACAAGAAATCCATAGTTTCGAGTTCCTTCGCATCCTAAAACCTCATACTTCTCGACTTTGATGCTTCTCACCTCTCCAGGTTTTTCCAAAGCATCGTGGAATATTTGCCTTATGCTCTCATTAGCTATAGAGATGCTTAGTGAATCAGTTTCTGGGTTCTCTGGAGCGAAGAGGAATCGGTACATTGTATTTTGCGTGGCTTTAGAAACAAACTGAATCTCAAGTATGTCATAGCTCGAGGCAAAGAAAATCGTTGGATACAGCCGAAGAAGCCTAGCTAATACCCCTGCAGCTCCAGCTATAAGGATAAGGAAAACAAAGTAACTTGCACCCAATGAT
>JARGGA010000117.1 GCA_029210805.1 Candidatus Thorarchaeota archaeon | reverse complement strand
CAACACATATCATTCCCATTCTGTTGACTGTGAACGGTTTATCATGGAAGCACCTACTTGAAAATGTCTAGCTTTGTCTAGGATCTTTGAAGCTGTTAGCAACCCTAGCAACACTCTCTGACGGGACCACCTTTGCAAATCCACGAGCCCTGGGAAGACGACTGCAGAAGTTGAAACAACTCTCAAGGAGCCTGTCCCGGAAGAAAAAGGGGAGTAAGAACCGTGAGAAGGCGAAGATGCGCCTAGCTAAGATGTACCTGAAGACCTTCAACATCAGACAAGATACATTCCATAAGGCGACGACCTATCTTGCCAAGAGCCACAGCAAGATAGTCATCGAGGACCTTGTAGTGTCAGGAATGATGAAGAATCGAAGGTTGGCACGAGCCATTGCTGATGTTGGGTTCTACGAGTTCAGGAGGCAACTGGAGTACAAGTGTGCGTGGTATGGATCACAACTTGTAATTGCTCCTAGAACATTTCCCTCATCCAAGTTGTGTTCAAACTGTGGACACAAGAAGAAGGAGTTGTCGCTCGCGGAGCGAATATATCATTGTGAGAAGTGTGGATTGCAGATCGACCGGGATCTGAATGCTGCACAAAATCTAGTCACCGTCAGTTTGCCGGAGACTCAAAATGCCCGTGGAGAGGATGTAAGACTTTTTACAAATTCTGAGAATTTGCAAAGAGCTGCCTCGATGAAGCAGGAACCGAACATCAGTCACGGATCTTAGTGTCCATGATAGTATAAGTTTCGGAAAGCGGTAGTTTATTGGGAGCCATGCAGTACCTCAAGGTATGGTTTCAAGGTCTCTTGAGAAGATGCTGCTCATCGCAATTGGTCTAACAACTGTAGTAATGGTAGGTGTACCAGTTCTACTCTACACTATGAATATCATATCCAATGCATCTCAGTTAGAAGTTGCACAGGACTTTGCAGAGGAACTTCATAATGCTACAGCACAAGTTGATCAAGGCTCATTGAGTGATTTCTCTAGTATAACGGTGATTCCGCAGTATGTGGAGGTAAGTGCAGTAGGTAACAGTCTCACGGTATCATTTCAAGTGGAAGGTGGGGAGATGTATACATGGACTGAAGTGTATGCTCATTCAATACTCCTTACTGCTCCCGAAGGATCAGGTACACACATTGTAGAAATCAATCTTGACGAAGATATACTTGAGATAACATTCTCTACAAACCTCTAGACACGTTCTCACATCCATCACAATGTTTTTAATGCTGCCTCAAGTTCTCGCCTCGAACAGCCCCGAAGGCAAGGACTGAGTACTATGGCGGAAGAATCCGAAAGGTCAGAAATCATAGAAGAAGGCGAGGAACAGTCCGAGTCTCCGGAAGAGTCTGTAGTGGATGATGTTCCTGAAAAGGCCGAAAAACCAAAAGGCAGAAAGATTTCAAATCCCTTAGGTTTAATATTCAACACCAGGATGCTGAGAAGAGTTGTTCAGATATTCTTCTTTCTGGGGATTAATGCTTACATTCTAACCGCATGGTTTCCAGAAGCGATAACTCAATTTTGGGTTGATTTTAGGAACTTACTTCCCACATTACCAATAATAGCCCCATTAGAGGGTGAATTTTCTGTAATAGCGGGTTCATTTGATGTAATGCAGAGAGAATTCACTAGTGGAATCTTCCCATTCTTTACCCTCGGTGCGATGGTGATAATTCTTACTATACTCGGTAGGTCAGCCTGTGGTTGGGTCTGTCCTATTGGAACGATACAAGACTTTGCCGCATTGCCAAATAGGGAGAAGATACGACCATCTCCAGGTACTGAGAAAGAGCTGCGACGACTCAAGGCATACATCTTGGTTCTTGTGTTGTTCTTCACCGCCTGGGTAGGCATTACCGTAGCATTGGGCACTTCAGAGGCAATTAAGGAAGCAATGAACATTTTTGCAGATGCGGCGTTCGATCCTTTCAATCCCGCATATATCCTGTTTGTAGTCGTGCCATCACAACAGTGGCCAGATAGTTTCAGTAATCTTTGGTTGCTTGGGTTTAATTACATGCCGCCTATGGTTTGGCTGCAAATGATTTTTGTTGCGCTGATTGTAATTGTATCCTATTGGTTCCCAAGATGGTTCTGTAGATGGATCTGTCCAGCTGGCTGGTTCTATGGCATTTTCTCACGAGATGCTCTTATTGGAATCGGTAGAAATCCTGCGCGGTGCACACCAGATGTATGCAATATCTGTGAAGTCGTTTGTCCAATGAATATCAGAATCAGAAGGTTCCCATATCAACACATGCACAGTGCGGACTGTATTATGTGTCTGGATTGCAGGAGTCATTGTCCAAACAAAGCAATAACATTACGATTCTCGTAGTTGTTATTCAATGGACTTGATAAAATCAGAAAACTGGTCATTTACTTTAGAATAGAGGTCCATCAGAGAGAGACCGAACTCGGTCACATTGGCCCCTCCTCCGCCCTCTTTTCCGCCTTTATAGGGAATAATGAGTTTGGCATCAAGTTTTTTCTCGATCTTCTGGATTACGCCCCAAGCATATCGATAGGACATCTTGAGTGCCTTTGAAGCTTCAGAAATAGAGCCAGTATCATGAATGGATTTTAAAAGAGCGTATGCCCCAGGGCCAAAGACATATCCTCCATTATGCTCTAGCCATAGTTTGTAGTTTGGCAGCAAGTTGGGAAAATCTTCTGAACTATTTGGAGTCATAAGGGTCTCCATCCTTCCTATTAGGAATGAAGCCAGACATCAGGTCAGAGGATAGTTGCTAGTGACCCCACCGCATTCTCTCTGCTTTGGTATCTTTCTTGTGTGCCTTCTTTACCTTCTTCCAATGGTCTTGGCAGAGGTATGTCTTTCTATCACGAGAGTCCTTGACCTTAAGACCAACTTCTGTTATACTTGGTCCAATACGTGAAGCAGCAAAGGATCTCTTAGATGGTTTGTCGCAACCAGTGATACTGCAGATTTTTTCTTTAGAACTCTCCAATGTCTACACTTCACACATCGAAGGGATGGTTGTTCATTTAACTATAGTGGCCGAGGAATGACGGTCTAACCACTGCTGGGTGTCAAAACAGGGCCTTGTGAAAAATCGAATAGGATAGATTCCTCCTTGCCTAGTTTCAAACGAAGTGAGCTTGAGCTATCAACCATGCCAATCACAACAGCAGACATCGAATGCTGCTCGGCTATATTTGAAATGCGTTCAACTTTGTCAGGTGAAGCAGAAACCAAGAAACCCAAAGATATGAACATTCTAATCCAATCTTTGAAATCTATTATACTCGGACGATGTTTTTCAACGGAATCTAAATCAATAATCCCGCCTTTTCCAGAGTACTCTACCATCATACCAGCAGTTCCCACAAGTCCTGCAACAGAAACGTCTTTTGAAGCATTCACTATTCCAGATTCTGCGAGTTCATTCATAACAGTAAGACGAGAAACGACCTCTGAAGATTCCCGATGAGTCACGGTATCCCAACCAAGTTTGTAACTGGATCCTCGTTTTCCTTTCGTGTCAAAAAGAAGCACAAGCTTGTCCCCAGCCTGAGCGCCACCTGCAGTGAGCATTTCGGCCTTCTTTACGGTACCAGTTGCTGAGCCTACAACATAGGTCGATTCAGATTGAGGATTAGTATGACCTCTTACAATAGGAATCATGAATGTGTGAGAGCCTTCAATAATACCATCCATGATTTGATCACCGATGGTTTGATCGGAATATGATAATGCCACGGCAAAGGATGTGGGAGTTCCTCCTGCCGCATAGATATCCATAACATTCGCAAGAACAACATTGAACCCTGCTGCCCTTGGGTGGTATAAACACAGTTCTTCAACAATAGCATCTGTAGTCAATAGAATCATTTCATCCGAAGTGGTACCTATTGCTGCAGAATCCTCTCCAAGGGAATGTGGAGAATCTCCTTTGTAAGATTCCTCTCTAAGTTTTCTAATAATCCCTGGTAGAACAAATTTCCGCGAGATTCCTTCAAAACCACTGAGCAATACAATAATTTCATTCAATTCAGTCAAGAAAACCACTCAGCGAAATCCGCTTAATTCATGGGCCAGTCATGAAGTCGATGGCAAATGCGGCCTGACTTAGCAATAATCCAAGCGCAAGCATTGACATACCAACCATGAAATAAATGAGCGCTCTCATTTCAGGTCTTATTTCTTCAAACACTATATATTCACCTTCGACTGAGTGCGAACTAATTGGTGTTGCTTATAGAGCTTACGGGATGAACATCCAAGCGTTGATACGATTTACACTAATTAGGTTTTCAATTTACTTCTTAATTTCTTCTCGTATTTTTCTGGTATTCTTGATGGGTCAACCCACGGTTCGTCCACTGGTTCGGGTGTGGGTGCTCTCACGACACGACCCCTACATTTGCCGCCATCCGTCATCTTTCTATCAGCACATTTGCTATATTGGCACCAGGCACCATCGCATACATCATCAAAGACAGTACACCATGCCTCTTTTGTTCCACTTCGCTTTCTGATTTTCAAAGCCCCACGATTCTGATGATGGCATTGAAATGCCTCACAGAACGGTGTGCAATCGGGGAGTGACTTTTCCATTAGCGCATCTCCTATCAATTACTAAAGCCTGATTTTTCTAGTTCCTTGTCTTCTCTGCTAGCCGTACAACCTTCTCGAGGGTTTCGCTACCTCTCTCAATGATATCCAAAGATTTCATTGTTTCCTTCATCTTTGTATCGTATGCCGTTTGGGAGATATCGCCTATCTTCAATTTTGCTTCAAGGCGACTTTTCTCTCGACGAAGTCGTTTGCTCTCTGATTTCATGCCCTTCAGCCACTGCTTAGATGATTTGAGAGAAGATTTCAAATCCTTTCTGAAAGATTTTATTCGAAGTAGAAGTTTAGTCTTTTCTTCTTCATAAACACTCTCATCGATTTTCTTCTCTACTTCTTTTAGCTTCTTCATTTTGGCAACTTGCTTCTCAAGATTGGCCAAGGCTCTCGTGAGTGGTAATTCGCCCTGGATATCTCTTAATTCACTTCTTCTTGCCTTAGTTGAATCAAAAGCAGTACGAAGCGATTGAGCACGCGCTACAAGGAGATCCTTGTCAGCGTGTTCAAGGTCAAGTGCTTGTCTAGTTGCACTGATTTCATATATCAGCACATCCAGGTCTTTGTTAAGACCGACCAATTCAGCCTCAGAAAACAAGATTGCCATAGATTCCGGATCCATTCCATTAATTGTGAAATTGAAATCGGGATATGAAGCAGAGGAACTCACTTCGTCAAGATCATCGTCGTCAGCAAAGAGATCTTCAACTATTGATGTAGAATCTGGGGAAACCTCACGATCACTATCAGGAGCACTTTCATGCAATAATTTGCCGCAAAGTTTGCAGAACTTACCATCAGGTACTTCCTGCTCACATGACGGGCAAACGACAAGGTCGTCAGACACAGAATTCCCCACGTTTATTTTATCATCAATGCGGATAACCGCTTTTTCAAATTTCTTTACTGCGTCAGTGAAGCAAGTCTCGATGCTATACGATCCAAATTATCTTTTGAAGTCACAACCGAATCAGCACCATAGGTTGGCAGAACTTTGAGTTCCTCAACCAAGAGAGCAATCGCCCGTACAGGATCAATCTCCTTCTGTTCCAGAGACCCATCCGGAAATGTGAGTGATGCCTCTAACCACTTCTCCTTGGAATCATCTGACGGAAATAGACAATAGATGTAGTCATCATTACTACAAATGAAAGAGGGAGTATTTTCCCAAGCCTGTGCCAGTAATGCACCGAAGGTCTTTGCGTTTTCAGCTTTATCAGCCATCAAATATCACCATCGTCGGCTAGATGAGTTGGATGCCATTCTGTATTCCAGCCTTATGACCTTTTCTCACACAAGTACCACCTATTTCTCAATGGTGTATTCTATGGCTTGTGCCAGACAAAAGAATAGTATTCGATTTCTTCATCCTCTTTGACTGTTGCAATAATGAATTTCTTTCGCACACTTGTTGCAAGACGTCCAGCCCGAACGATATCAAGAGGAACAACTCCTTTTCGCTGTGGAATTACATGCACTAGTAGAGGAGCATGGTCCTTTCCAGGGCCTTTTTCGTATACTGCAAAATCGGTTCCAAACTTGAGTCCTGGACGAAGAATATACCCACGTTTGCGCAAATGTGTATATACGATGAGGCGGTCTGAAAAATCATCCGCAAGATTTTTTCCATATTGCATTATATCATCGGCACTTAGTTCAGCCTTACTCTGGGGATCATGAACAATAAGAAGTCCTTCTCGTATCAAATATACGCATTCGAGAAGAGACAACTCAAGGGGTTTATCGAAGACAGCACTCTTAGGTTTTCGAATACCTACAGGTTGTCCGAAATAGCCCATTGAGTAGAGACGGCTACCTTCTTCAGGGTTCCAGACAATAGCCCTATCAATAACAAATTCTGCAGATGCAGGTTCCTTAAGGGAAGACAAAGTCATAACACCTATCTCAAGTATTGAGTGTGAGTGAGAGACTGCGGATAGTGATTGCAGCATCCTCACTGAAATTAGCAATATCCTCCATTACATTGAGAAAATCTCTGAAACGAAGAAGGGTAGCGATGTCGATTTCTGCAGGATAAAGAAGTGAGAAAACATCGCGCATCAAAACATCGATTTTTTTCTCAGTCACACAAATCTCATCAGCCTTTTTCATTGAGTTTTCCATATTGAGTGAGAGAAATCGTACTGCTTCTCTTTGTTGTGTGATTATATCCAGAACAGAAGCACCAATCTCAGCAATCTTATCTTTCAATATACCATTGGGTTTCCATGTGCCAATGGTTGCAGCGAGATGGTATCCTGCGATTTCGGCACCATCAATAAGTTTGTCATTATAATGCACTAGACGTACAAGATCCTCGCGTTGTAGCATAGAATTTGCATTAGCCAACTCTATGAGGATTTTTCGCTTAATTTCATCGCCCTTCTCTTCCAAATCGGTAATCTTGGTGAGGATATCGTCTTCGATGATCTTATTCGAATCAAGCCAATCAGTTAAGGCATTAACGACAATCTTGTTAGCAGAAAGGGCAATTCGAAAGTGTTCTTCTAGCATTTGTGTAATGTTACTTACTTCGGATGTCAAAAACTTGCCATTATCCAAGACCATTATCTATCCTCTCGCTAGTTGCTTGTCCGCTTCGGAGTAGATTTAAGTCTAACGTAAAACGCTCTCGGCTTGAGGATATGCAATGGAACCATGGCAAATCATAGTAGCATTGATTCAGGGGCTTGTAGAGTGGCTTCCAATTAGCAGTGAAGGTCAAGCAATTCTTTTTGTGTACAACTTTAGTGCGATACCGCCAGAATCCCTAATCGGGTTTGTAGTATGGCTTCATCTTGGCACTGCATTAGCTGTCATAGTTCGCTATCCTAGAACTATTCTAGATGTGCTCATGATAAAAGATCGTAAATTGTTTAGACAACTGCTCATTGCAACTGTCTGTACTGCGATAACAGCTATACCATTGTACATCATTATCAAAAACAGCATCATTCTGTTCAATGGTGAAATTATCAATATCTTGGTAGGTGTTCTTCTCTTGGTCACCGCATTTGTTCTCTATCTTCCGACGCGTACTTCTGAGGAGAGAATAGAATATACCGAACCAACAGACCGAATCGCAGCAGCGACTGGATTTATTCAAGGATTCTCGGTTTTTCCGGGTCTAAGTAGATCGGGCGTTACGGTTTCTGCGCTATTAATGCAAAAAGTCGACAAGGAAACTGCATTGCGATTTAGCTTCCTAATGAGCGTACCGGCAGTCTTAGGGATTCTCGCAATTGAATTGCTCAACGGAGATACGATCATGACAGCAATTAATCCCCTTGACCTTCTGGTGATTGAGATTATTGTATTCATTGTGGGATTGGCATCCATGGAGTTTCTACTTCGAGTAGCAAGAAAGGTAGAATTCTGGAAGTTATGCGTTATACTCGCTGTGATTGCAATCCTATTTGGCATTCCAGCGCTACTCTGACCGCTTTTGAAACAGTATTGCGATTGGAGCGTTGGCTTTCCTCCATTCAGCCAGCTTTCCTTCATAATTCAATGGGATAGGGTGTCTTCCATGATTCCCGATGATGAAAAATAATGTATCACTCCTTGCCTGACGCATGAGTACTTTGATCCAGTTATCGGTTCTTCGAACTATCTTTTCAAGAAGTGTTTTTGGAGGTGTTCTATGACCATATTGCGCATAAAGGCTTTCAAAATCTAGAAAGTGAAGCATCAATAGTTCACTGCGGAAAATGTGTTTCGTAGCTTCAATGTAGGTGTTCATATCATCCCGTACACATACGGTATAAGCAGGATCCAGTCCCAATTCCTCAACGTCATCGTCTCGTGCAACTACACGCACGAATTTTCCAAAGCTCTTGGCATAGTCAAAAAGATGAAAACCTCCCACTGTAGACCCAGTTAGGATTCGTCTGGTAAGTGGAATTGCATAGGGATCATCAGTATCGATAACTGCAACCGCTTCAAGATTCTTGATGAGTGCTTCGGGTTTGTAGACAACTGCTTCAAAGAGTCCAAAATTGTCTAGAACCACCATAACAATTGCACGTGGGTTGAACTTCAACACAATCTCAACATTTGGATCAGGTAACCCTACGGGTGCATCGATACCCAAAAGCTTGAGAATTGTAGCGGGTAGCTCCATTGCGGATGTGCGTATCTGTGGAAATGACATCAAATAGCCTTCTATCAGTTGTACTCATTTAGGTTCCGATTCACATGTAATAGAAAACGGGGAGCGTGTTTAGGTCTTTCCTCTATGAATAAAACTAGAATGTTGGTTTCAAGGAAGGATTAATAGAGTTCACGGATGACCTCAAGATTGAATCTCAATGAAAAGTCTAAAAGATATAGTTGAAACAGATACAATCAAGTTCATTCTCAGCGGTGGTAAGGGTGGCGTTGGAAAAACTAGCTGTGCGGGAGCCCTTGCATTGTTATCTGCAAAAAAAGGACTTCGAACTCTTGTTC
>JARGGA010000116.1 GCA_029210805.1 Candidatus Thorarchaeota archaeon | reverse complement strand
TATATCATCATGGAAGACACTGGAACAGATACTTCAATGGTGATTCCAGGTACAAATCTGAAGGTTCAGGCAGGCAGCCTGACCACTACAACCGTGACAACTGGAGGATTCACTCCAAGTACCACCGTGAGCTTCTATCCAAACTTTGCCAGTTCTATCGCTGTCTTTGCAACACGGGTCACTCATAGCGATTCACAGTTTGCATACACAGCCATGAGCAAGTACAATAGCAGAACAGATCCGGCTGTAGGTACAGACGGTGGGATGTACATTGGCTTCTGCCGTGGAGGAGTCACAGGTGGTAATTTTGGCACAGCAGAAACCTTGGACTATATCATCGTAGAAACAGGTAGTGGGACAATCACTGGAGGCAGTCTATTCCAGATCGTCCAGAGTACTGATAGCGTCGCTGGTGTCAAGAATGATATCAATGGCTACAGCTTTGGCACACTCTCAGGTTTCACCTCGCCAAGTGTTGGCGTAGGAACTCAGCTTGAGATGGATGGTAGCGATGGAGGATGGGCTTTTGGGGAAGAACTCCTCAGTACACAGCTTGATGGCTGGGACCTAGAGGACCAGGACTCGGACGCTGAACGGTCCCATACAGGTGAGACCTGTGCAAGCTGGGTCTTTGAACAGGCAGGCTCCTTTGCTCCAAGCAATTATCGTCTGGACATGGAATATCAGTGGACCAATGTTGATTACAGCCATACCAGTTCCGAACTCAAGATTTTCGTAGACTCCCTATCTGGTGAGTCCCTGGATGTGGAGAGATGGGCGGGCTCCGACTGGGTCCTTCTTGATACCATCTCGGCTAGTAGTTGGATGACCATTCCTGTCGTCTTGACCCAGTCAGTCTATACAATACGGTTCATTGACACATCACAGGATGCGGATGGTACACAGGACACATGGACCATTGATGCAATGTTCCTTCACTGCTGGACGGACAATCTAGGGTTCAGTGTTGAAAATGATATTGATGATAACACATCGAACATAGACGGAGTACAGGATATTGGTCTTGAGAATGATTTCTCATTTGCTCAGGGTACTACATCAGATAGTCAGAACATGGTCCTGCAAGAGGAGAATACTGCTGGACCGGTCATAACACAGGACTTCAGGATACAGAGAGGTTATTCAGTAATGGCCAGTGGTTCTGCCACTCTTACCCTCAACGCAGGAACGGATTATCAGATTCCTACTGGTCCTGCATTCATCCGGATTGTTAACACGCGCCTGACTGGCATGGGCAAAACAAGCGGTGGAGGGACTCAGAATCTCGATGACTTTACCGTCTACATATCCAGTGTGAACTTTGGCACATCAATCACATTCACCAGACATGGTACTGCTAATGACAACAGGATCAGCTGGGAGATAGTGGAATATATTGGTGGCGCAGGTGGCGACAATGAGATCGTGGTCCATGATGTCGGATATGCTTCCTACGGTTCTGGCGATACCGTGATGGACACCAGCCAGATTGCAGGAATCAGTGATGACAATGATATTGTCGTCTACATCACAGGACAGGCTACTTCTAAGACCGATGCCTCATACGCAGGACAGACCTTGTCTACCGCACAGTGGATAGGTGGAGGAACAGATGTGGCACGGTTCACCAGAGGTCAATCCGGCAATACTGGAGAGGTCTCGTACGCAGTAGTTGAGTTCAAGGGTGCAAACTGGAATGTCCAGCGAATTGAGCATCTGTATGGTTCTACCAATGCAGAATATGAAACCATTACTGATGTCAGCGATATCAGCCGTGCTTTCATCGTACATCAGCACAGGATAACCGACACTGGCGACCATGGTCTTGACGAACTTGGTGGACAGGTCTACCTCTCTAGCAGCGCTCAGGTCTGCTTTGATGCAGAATCTTCACTGGTAGCAAATACCCAGTATGCAGTAGTCTGGATCGTCAGCAATACTGATACGACATCTGAGAGCAGGATGAACGTTCAACATATCCAGAACACTCGAACTGCCACGGGAACAGAGGAGGATATCTGGACAGATACCATCACTCCAGTCGCAGATACTGCCATGACCTCGATCATGGGTGAGAGTGCTGCATGCACGGGGAGTGGGAATGCCTATCCACGAGGGTTCAACACCATGTACCTGCTGGATGCCTCGACTGTCGAACACAGACGCTCTGATAATGGACAGACACAGAGATATGCATACTGCGTGGTAGAGTGGCCCTCGACATACACGAGCAATCCAGACAACTATGAGATCAGCCTCGAATACCAGTGGCTGACAGCTGACTTCTCGCAGTCCAACGCGGAGGTCTTCATTGACGTTGATGGTCGGACCGGCACAGAGCCTCTTGATGTACAGTACTGGGCTGGTTCTGATTGGACATCACTGGGTACGATTACCACCGCAGGTCCCTACAACTTCACAGCTGTAGGACTTGTGGGACTCACTTACACCATCAGACTTGTGGGAACAATAGAAACCTCAGATACGATACCAGACACTTGGGATATTGACCTTATTACCCTTCACTCATGGACCGAGCCTGAATCTAACGATTTCGAGGGCTTGAGTGGAATACCTGACTCTTGGACAGGGGATATCATCTGGTATGCCACTGGAGATGGCGACCGCTATGCAGAGATAGACGCCTCGGAAGGGCAGGCAGAGGCGATGTGGAACATAGATGATATAGATGCAACCGGTCAAAGTGTCTTCTTACGCTGGCGGTATAATACCAGCTTGACCCCCACTGACACCACCTATCAACTCATCATCACTCATGATGGCATCAACTCAACAATCAACATGCTAACAGGTATTACGAAACCCTCTGGTGCAAGTCAATGGTTTGTAATGTGTTTCGACATAGAAGACCTTCTTCAGGGAATTGAGAACTTGGAAGCAATTGGCCTTCGTGCAGCAGACGGTAGTACAGGATACAATATGATCCAACTGGAATATATCGGTCTTCGTTCCTTCAATGCTTACGCAGTTGATGGAAGAACACTACCTGACTATTGGACGGGAACCTCTCTCCAACGCTCTGAAATCGGGTTCGTAACCGATGCCACGGTCATTGGATTCGATAATGTGGATTATCATATGACAGAGAATACCGAGTTGTATCTGGGTATCGTAGCCAAGTCCGGCCTGACCTACTCGGTCGAGGTCTACGGAATGAATGCCGTACAGACTATCCAACCATCCGAGAACATTGTCCTGTCCATTGAAGATGGCAGGAATGATATCGTGCTTAACCTCAGTGATGAGCTCACCGATATCACCATCATTACAAGGGTCGAGCTGAGAGTATCAACACCCTCACAGGATAGTATCAACTTTGACTACTTGGCTCTGAAGGACAGGTCTTACATGAGCCTTGAACAGAGTGCCGACCTCTGGGAGGTCTATCTACCTGACCTCTATGGTATTGGAATCGAGAACTCCACAGGTGCAACCGGAAGCATATCAGGTGAGGCTCTCACCTTCGCTCCCCTCACAACCGCACCCGTTCAGGAGATGGGGCTTGACCTGTTCATTGGCTATGCTAACTACACAATGACAGGTTCCGCGGCAAGCACAGTGGCCTTCTTGAAGGACGGACTACCTGAGTCAGTTGAATGGAGCCCCAACAATGTGTTATCTGTCTACACTGATGGCAGGACCATGAACCTCTATGTGGACACACCGCTCATGCAGCTGAATATTGGTGAGAACGAGACCTCTGTCATTCTTGACGAGGTTGCGATTCTTGGCTACGACAGCATGCGGTTCGAGGTCATGATGATCGGCTGGTACAATGGAACACAGATCATACGCAACTACACTGTCACGAATACTGGAAAGGTGACTTGGACGACTATTTACGGTACTGGACAGGAAACCCTTGAGGGAGTGCGTGTCTGGGCATATGTGGACGACTCCACCCCTATCACACCACTGAGCCTCATGGAATCAGATACTGAGATTGTTGACAGGGTGAACCTTCAGAATGTTGGGACCACGAGTGCCCTGACAGAGGGCGAATACGCCATCGAGATGAACCGTATCAACACCCTTGATGCAGAGTTCAAGGTAGACGTTGATGACTTCGAACTCATCAGCGATAGATACCTGCACTTGGCATTGATGTTGGATTCTGGTATTGATGACTTTAGGATTAAGGTCATAACCACAGAGTCCGACACCTACTATGCAAACTCTTTCGATGGAGATTCTCTCTGGGAGGATGGCGAGGACTATGTCGCAGATGGAAGTACCACACAGGAGATTTGGATTGACCTGTTCGACCAGCTGTATATTACACTTGGCGAGCCAGTGACCAACCTATCCAAGACCGTTGACAAGATACTCTTCTCCTTCGGAGGAAGTGTCAGCAGTGCCCACCTGACCATTGATGATATCTTCACAAGCAGCGTGCGGGCATCAGGTCTAGATGACCTTCGATGGCAGGTACGTGAAGGAATAGGCTGGAATTGGAATGGCTATCTTGATCAGAGCGACTACTCGGATACTGAGAGCATATCCCTCGTTATGGGAAGTGCTATCTCAGGAATTACCATGTTCGACTCTGGAAGTGCTCTGACGCTCCATTATGCTGATAGTCTTGCAACATTCGAACCTCATGGAATGATCACACTTGATGGAACCATGCAGACCATGAGCGGAGAACTCTACACAGGTACACGAGTAGACTCACCTGAGGACTACACAGGTGTTCCACTGGCAGAGTCCGCTACACAGGACATGTGGGAATCAGACCTGCTTCACTACGAGGTTGACCTGGTCACACAGGGTAGCGTGAACATGACCGTCAACTACTATGATGGTACAGACACTCAATTGCTTGACAAGTCGAAGCAACCCATGAAGGTGGTTGTTTCGACGAACAATGCTACTGGCATGGACCCAGCATCTCTCCCTGCCGGATACTACTTCCTGAACCTGAGTGCTGACTACAGGGGGAGCGTGTTTGTGAGTGTCAGCGACATTTTGAGCACTCTTGACCTATCTGACGGTTCGACCGATTTCCACAACTACGAATACTTCGATACTGACCCCTCATGGTATGAATCTGCATACGGGGGATATACTGACTGGTACTACAACGGCGACCCAGGATACATGTACCGAATTTCAGGTGAAGAATTGAGGACCCATTCCGGTCTGATTCGTTCACCCATCTATGACACTACAGATGCGATTGAGGTGGAATGGAGCGCGTACATCAGTGCATCTCTGGAGACCGGGGATGTTGTAGTGAAAGCCTTGGCTGATAACGGCACCTACTGTGAGCTTGCAGTCATTGAAACGAGCATAGCTGCAACAAGAATTTCATGGACTACCACTGACCCGCAGTTCTTCCATGATGGATTCGCAGTGAGATTCGAGGCATATGATATCGACAATGGAGAATACTGTACCATTGATACCCACGATGTTCGTGTTCGCAAGACTGTCGAGGTTGACTATCCTCTCCGATACGACTACACGATAGGTGTGACCTCTGGAAATGTGCCAACTGTGAGGATAATCACCAATCCTAAGGTGACTCCTCTGGTCGTCTACAGCACAGTGGATCTAGCAGGTTCACTCCTGAGTGAAATCTACGATGGTCTGACTTACGATGAGGAAATCTTCCAACCTGAAACTGAGCCTACTATCACAGACAGCTATATCGATAACTGGTTGGCAAGTCCAACGGATATCGATGTCAGCAGTAAGGGACTAAAGTTGATGGATGTTCTCGGTAGTTGGGGCATGAAGCGACAGATAGCTGGTGCAGATGAACCAAACACCGCACGCATCGAGACCTTCATCCGTCCTGATATCGACGTAGACGAGCCACTCCATCCCATCACAGGATGGGGCAGTAACGTCCTTATCACCATGAGGATGGCCTTCCTCAGCGTAATCGACCAGATGTCGCAAAAGGCACTGGACATTGGACTAGAGAGATATTATGAGTCCGGAAACGAGTATTACATTGTGAGCGTCGTTCAACGGTCTATGTACAAGAACTCTACTGGAGTCAATATCGAATTGAAGGATTTTGTGATGATCCCATTTGCTGACTTGGACCTAACATGGGCTCGTATCACCGTTGACCTTACGACAAACACCCTGAAAGTGGAGACTCTTGATTCCGGTATGCAGGTCGTCAATACCTATACTGGAAGCGGGTTCACATCGGATGTGACTCGGGTACATGAGATATCTGTGCAGGACAGCATCCCCAAGATGAAGGACCAGTACGCGTTTGAGGCTGACATTGATGATATCAGAGTGTATGCAAACGGGTACGCAGTAATGCGTGAACCTTTCGCTGCCGGAGATGTTAATTCACTACCGGGATGGGAACGCACGACACCAGGAATCTATGGCATGTGGATCATGGATGTAGCCAGTATCGACACAAGTGTTGAAACCCTCTACAACATCAACCCGATAGTTCTAGCCAACTATGATAGCATCTCCGCACAGATGGAGTTCTTGAATGGATGGTACAGGGCCGGAAAATATGCGGAATCTGGTACATACTCAGAGTATGTAAGCGGATATTCAGAAACCTTAGACGACGAGTATGAGGGTTCTTACTACCAGCATTACCACAGTGTAGTAGACGTTGGTACAACGGGACTCTATACCTTCGAAGTAATGGGTGATGTCACAAGCGAGTGGAAGTTCTACGTCGATGGAGTTGAAGCTCTTCTTGACGGGAACGACCAGGCGCAGCTATACCTGAGAAAGGGACTTCATGTACTCCAAATCCGTGCATTCATGGATTCATCCTTGAATATCAAGAACGCCTTCCGACTACGAGTGACAAGGGATTACAGCCCGGTCACCGATATGCAGGCATTCGTTGTTGAGCATGGAAGGTACGCAGTTGTTTACTACGACTGGGAACACGCTCAACGCCTTGGTCAGGGTGACTCTCCAAGTTTCTATGAGGGTGCTTCCACATCATTGGATAATGCAGATGTCCTGATGGGAGCCAGTCCGATTCTTGGTATGGTGGTTGGGATGGGAAGTGACCATTTGGCCAGATATATGCTACGAGACATCCTAAGTGCGAGAACAATCGACGGTCATACAATCAGTCCTATGGTCACAACAGCTGGTTCAGTCCTCTTCTCATCCGATACCGTACCTGATACTATCTTCAATGGTGAAGACGAAGGTAGTCTTTTGGAAACTTATCTCGAAACATTCGGATATGTTGCTACTGATGGTGGGAAACCGTTCACATTGGTTACACACTCAGATGGAAGCACAACCGAGGTCAGCAATGGTGCGGAATTGGTCATGGATCTAGAGAATAATACGTTCTATGTGGTGGACGACCATCTTGAAACGTATTCTTGGAGAGATGCTGTAGATGACTCCTTCTACATGAAGGACGACTCTACAAACGCATGGGACACCTCTCATGGATATTTGGTGCCGATGGACTATAATATTAATGACCTCGGTGGTATCCCCCTCATATTTGAGTTCTCGACCAAGAGTACTGGATTCTCCGCTTCATATACGACTATCCTTGGGGACGACATTTCTATCATGACCGACCCGACACACAAGACACTTCTTCCTCCGGGTGACCTGATATTCAACCTCTACTTTGAAGGACAACTTCCCGTGGGTACCTCGCTCTATCTGACAGAGGGAAGTCTTTCAGGTGAATCTGTGTACGATGGAACTCCAAAGCAGTTCGAGCAGGCAATACACAAGAGAACAGCCATTTGCGGGGATTCGACCCTCACAAGTGAAGGCGTTTCGTTCACAACAAAATACTATCCAGAGTTTTCAGGAACCGTAACGAAGGTATCGTTCGCCATAGACGAGTATATGGAACGAATTATATCAACATCTATCTTTGCCTCGAATGCTGAGTTCAAGGTAACTGTTAGTAGCATGTTGAACACTCTTCATTTAGTCGGTGCGGAAGTACACGACACCTACAACGTACAAGTTGGTACCGGACTCAATCATGCAATGGTACTACCAGTATCCAATACTGGATATCTTCACGACCTTGACTTTGGTGTTGCCAGACCACTTGCAGACTTTGAGGAGGTTGAGCCTGTAAGCTTTGACATTCTCAACAACGACTTGAGCCACTCAGTCCTTGAATCAATGACCGCCGAACCAACTATGGATGCATGGCCATACCGCCTTGAGACCGGTGATGTTTCAGGTCTAGACAGACTACTCGCATCGACCCCATTTGACGAAGAAGAGGTGTCACCACAGTATTATGTGGACTTTTCCAATCAGGCTGAATGGAGAAGTGTCCAGGTCAAGTATGCATGGAAGCATCGGGATGGTGGTGATGATGTTACCTCCCCTTCATCCTCTAACTGGGCAGTTCAATCATGGTTGTCAATCGGAAGAGAAGCTGGCGCAACAATGCCGACCGATATTGGTATGATGCTCCCAGCTGACCTCGCTGACTTTGAGCCACGAGTTGCTATTGAAACACAGCAACTTGACGCCCTTGAGAGGAGATACATCGAATATGCTGGTTACGGTGGTGATACCACATCTCTAGCTAACCCTATCACTCTGCTAGCCGATTCGAACGGTGGTGGTGTGGTCAGTTACGGATTGTCCACTTCAATAACCTATGACCATGTGACTAGCAACTCATCTATCGTAGATGCTTTCTTGCAGATGGTTGCTTCACGGAATATGCTCAACCTCTGGGGCTACTCACCTAAGAAGGAGTCTGTCATCAACACTCGGATTGGTGTTTCACAGTGGGATGAGATTCAAGTGATGGCACAAGAAGGTTGGATAGATAGAAGCCACCATGGTGATGCCGATACATTGGACCAGTTCGTATCTTATACCTATGATGACATGAACGGAGCTGACTGGTACACTGGAGATAGTTATAGTAGCACTCCACAGACGTACTACTTCAACGAAACTCTTGAGCTGAGGCAGCCCACTCCTGAACTTAACAGCTGGGATTGGGCCTACAATACTCTCCTTCCCGAAACAGTCTACCGTTACCCACAGGTTCAGGCCAACTGGGTCGAGTTTGATATCAACGCT
>JARGGA010000115.1 GCA_029210805.1 Candidatus Thorarchaeota archaeon | reverse complement strand
CCCTCTAATTTCATGGATTTGGGCACTATTATGAATGGAATATTTGCAAGTGCGACTACCAATCTTACAACACAATTCATGCCGCTACTGGTTGCATATGCTATGATGGGTCTGTTTGCACTTGTATCATTGATTGCCTTCTTTAAGTATGCACGAAAAGGGACTGCACTCAATATTGCACTGCTTGTATTCTTTGTAGCGATATACTCTGGCTACTTCTTGTTCAACGTAATGCGACGAACTGGAGCTCCAACTATTGATGCATCCGATATTCTGATGTCCCTCTTCTTCTTGGTGTACGCGCTAAGTGGTATCGGGAGCACAATTACAGAATCTGTCGAAGGATCAAGAAGTCGCTTGAGAGATTTCGGTCCTCTTCTGACATTCTTCTTGGCCAGCAGCTTCTTCTTTGTTGATAGTATCATCAGTCTAAGCACAACAGCTCCATCTGTCGGTGCCTGGTTTGGTGATTGGGTTGCAACTCCAGATACGCAGCTTATCATGTGGGTCTTTCGGGACTCCTCCAAACTAATTGCTTTCCCACTTGCTGCAATTCTATCGATGCTCTGGTATCTCCGAGGAGGACGCCTGGAGCGTATTGTAGAGAGAGCCCGAGAAGATGGTGACACATTCGATCCAAACGAAGTGGATGAGGATATTGCAGATGTAACTCCTGATCCTGGTGAGTCATGGGCGAGTGAGAGGTCAGAGGGAGTGAAGAAAGGAAAACAGGGACATGACCTCTCTGCACCTGATCCAAAGCGAATGTCGGTAGACTCAAGCCGTAGATTGGGTTCTGCAAAACGTCTTGGCGATGACGACGAAGACGATAACTGAACAAAACTAATGCTGAGCTCCAACGGGCTCAGCTTTCTTCTTTCTTTTAGAATTTCTAAACAGAGAAATTTGTAGAAAATATTGAATTAGAGAACCATAGAGATTATCATAACGACCATGAAAAGAAATGTCACTACTGCACAGTTGACACATGCGCCATCTTGGATATTCTTCTTGTCACGGTCACTGAGCTTCTGTGACTCGGCTATATCTTTGTCCTTATTCTCGTCCATATCGAATCATCCTCGACATTTGAAAACAATACACCAGAGCTATTAAAGCTAAGTACTGCATCCAACTATGTACCAATCCTACTCAAGCAAGTATTCAAGTTCAATTTCATCTCTTATTGGGATTCCATGCTTCCCTACATGTGGGATTGATGGTTTTAGCTGACGCGATTGTTCTATTGCTCCTCTATGTAATGAATGGATTGCGAAACCTCTGCGCTGATAGAATCTGAGCGCTTCTGTGTTATCATTTGTTGTTATTAGCCATACACGTTTACACTTTCTTCGCTTAGCTTCCGATAGTGCGTGATCAACCAATGTGGAACCTATTCCTACTCCTTCCATAAGACTGTCAAGCGTGACTATCTCTAATTGACCGTCGTCGATATGGTAGGTTAGAAGGCCTACTCTTTCTGAACTTGATAGCGCGACGAATCCCTGAAGGTCATTAAGCTTGAATATTCTACCTTGGGTAACTACTTGGTCATCATGCCACATTTTTGCCCAAAGATCAAAAGCCCATTGATTGTCCCTTTTTTGAAGTGCTCTTACAATCATAGAGTCGGCCATAATTTCATTGACAAAATGAATACATTACCTTAAGAGTACAATGCCTAAATGATATATGGCATTGTGACATTACACTAATAGCACATTAACAAAGGTGGTCATCACAATTTACAACTACGCTGAGATTATCATTCGCCGGGCACAACTTTCTGAGGTTGATTTAATCAGAGAAATCATTAAGGAAGCATACATGAAGGTGAAAAAGCAGCTTTCTCGCACACCTGGCGCTTTGCAAGAGAATCTATCAAAAATCTCCCGAAACATACAGATGGGTACGCAGTATGTAGCTCTTGTAGGGGATACCGTTGTTGGTTGTATGCGTGTACAAATGACCGGAAATGCAGGCGTCATTAGCCGAGTAGCGGTCAGAAACGAATTTCGCAAACGTAGAATCGGCACACGTCTAGTTGATTATGGTGAGAATCTCCTTGATCATATGAACGCGTCATACATAGATATTGAGGTGTATGGTGCCATTGACGCACAACGAGAATTCTATGAGAAGCTAGGTTATGAGGAGCTAGAAAGAACCATACGTGAAGGCGAAGAAATCGTAGTTATGCGTAAGAGTCTCATGGAAGAAGATGTTATTGAGGATGATATTTAATCTCTAAGGTATAATCTCACAACCATTGTTGTATTCCGGATACTCAAAGCCATCGAGACTAAGAATACCCTTGGCGATGATGCTACTAACTTCAGGTAGAATCAATCTCAATTCCTTGATGAGATGTTTAACTGTCTGACACACCTTGTCAAATCCTTCCTCCCCCCAAAGGCGCTGTTTATTGGCAAACAGACATCGCCCTCCGCAGATGTCATATGCCTCGCAGCTTGGACACGGTTCTTCTACTTTCATAATGTTCCGAAGTTCATTGGGTTTGGTACTTTGTAAATCCCCCATAATGGAAAATTCCCAATCTGGCGAAATCGGACAAATACCAATCTTTCCATCTACGTGAATCGCAAATGTATCCAAGCCAGAGCCACATCTCAATTCTGCACCTTTACCCGTTAGTAGGGAATACATCAACGGAGCGAACGGTACAATTCCTTCGATTCTCCCTTTTCGCATTTGAATTAGCCAATCTTCAACAAGGCGGGAAATACCTGGTAAATAGCTCTCACTCACCCATGTGTCAAAGTCTTGCCAATTTCCTTCAGCATCCCAGACTACATTGAGTTGCCAATGGACATGCTTGAATGAGGGGTGTCCTAGGTCAAGGAGATGACGCACATCTCTGTATATATCGCTTTCTTGAGATATCGCCATTCGTGCAACAATATCTCCTGCGAACCCTGACTCTTCTAGCCAACAGAGATTGTCAATGACTTTTTGATAGACCCCCTCTGATCGGTATCCATCTGTGATACTCTTTGGGCCATCAATTGACACCAAGATAGAATGAAATTTCTTGACATATTTCTTTGGGATTTTGCTAAGGAGTAGGCCATTTGTTTGCAGCATGAACCTCGCATTTGGGAATCGGTCCATCATCTCTATCATTTTCTCAATTCTAAGTAATGGCTCGCCCCCATAGAACATTAGTTGTGGGTCTTCATCTTGTTCGATAAAAGAGGCTAGTTCGTCAATAGTATATTGGATCTCTGTTTCTGGACCAGTTTCTTCTCCCCCGTGACAATACACGCAATTGAGATTGCAACGTCTTGTCAGGACGATATGGTAATTCACGATAAATGCACTCCGAGATATTGAGAACGCAAAACCTTGCGACAATAAAGATTGTCCTAAGGTTCAGTTCATTGTACTTCGCAGCTTGTGTATCTTGTCCTCAAGTCGTTGAACCGTTCTCAGGTAAGTACGGTCACCTCTTGATGAAAGAAGATCCACTTCTTTATTCACATACTTGAGTAACATCTCAAGACGTTCTACGGCTTCCCGATGTTTTCCTTCATTTATCATGGTCTGTGCAAGGCTTTCCTCTTGGATAAGCCACTGCATGAAGTCATGAGTCCCCCCTGCGCCCATGATGGACTCTCTGCCATCATAGAGCCACGGTTTGTCAACACCATCCATCAAGTCATATTTGATATCTGCTGGAGCTGGAGGAGTATCTGGTTCTTGAGTTGTATCAATTGTTGGTTCATAATCATCCTTCTTGGGTCTGTCCTCACGTTTCCATCTGTATGCTCCCCATCCAATTATGGCTACCACAAATGCACCCAATAAATAGGGACCCAAATAGAATAGTGGTTCTTGAACTGGTACAACATCGCTCAAGGGGTCAAATCCAAATGCAGCTTCCCATCCATCCGGATACGAATCCAAGTCTGTGTCGCCAATCAATACGTCTGTTCCAAGCTCGTAAACTTCGACCCCATCTAAGGCTGAATCAAAATCTGAATCTGGATTCAACGGGTCCGTGAAGTATATCATCAACTCTGCGTAATCGGATAGGAGATCATTGTCCGTATCCGTTGAATTTGCATTGGTGTTGTTGACGATTATTTCTTCGTAATCTGAAAGCATATCAAGGTCAGTATCGTTGCTTGATGGTGAACTTCCGTAGATTAGAACCTCAGTCCCATCAGGGATTGAATCGTGGTCGCTATCAGGATCAAACGGAGATGAACCGTAATGAATTTCCAGTCCGTCGATTAGTAAATCGAAATCCGAGTCGTTATTCAACGGGTCTGTATGGTACACATTGATTTCTGAACCATCCAAAAGCAAATCTGAATCTGTATCGGGATTGGTAGCTGAAGTATGATGAATATATGTTTCCGCAAAATCATCAAGGCTATCAAAATCAGAATCTTGGAGTATTGGCGAAAGCCCCAGAGTAACTTCTAAACCGTCCACAATATGATCAGAGTCGGTATCATTGTTCAGGATAGAGCTTCCGTATATGAGTTCGGAGTAATATGATAACGAATCATAGTCAGAATCAATATACGACATGGATTGCGTTCTTGAGAAATCACTAGCTCCATAGCCGCCCTGCCAAAAGATTCTCTGACCTGCATCAGACGGGCTTAATCGATAAACAGCTCCATTGTCACAACCAACAATGATATCGATGCTCCTATCATTATCAATATCCCTTACTGAGGCACTTGAACTAATTCCCTCGGGAAGATCAAAGCTCCATTCAATATTTGTGCCGTCAAGTGAGATTGCAAGTAGAGTGCCTAGAGAGTTCCCGATTAAAATTTCTAAAGCTGCATCTCCTGAAACATCCGCAATAGTTGGTGATGCCTGTAGATTCCCTCCTGCTTCGAATTCCCAGAGGTCAGAACCATATTCTCCCGAAATTGCCTGCAGTGTTCCATCTGCAAATGCTAGAATGATGTCGGGATTAACATCCGAGTCAACATCAACTAGAGCTGGGGATTGTGAGATGCCATTGTGAGTATCAATATACCAATGAAGGGATCCATTATTTCCATGCAGCGATCTGACGACACCCTGAGTATTTACCACTATGATTTCTGGAATCAAGTCGCCATTCAAATCTGAGATACAAGGGCTAGCAGTCGGAATAGTATTCATTGAGAAACCCCATAACCAATCTCCCGTATCACCCTCAAAAGCATGGACATCTCCAGCTTCATTCACAACTATTACATCTGGAATACCATTTCCTGAAACATCTCCCACCGCTGGAGCAACATCAATTGAATATCCTGTGTCATGAGCCCATAGAACGGCACCTGTTCCACCATTCAAGCAATATAGAGTTCCATCCTCCGCTCCAACAATGACTTCAGGAACACCATCTCCCGTGACGTCTGCAACAGTTGGTGATGATGAGAGTTCTCCAGAAACTCCAGATATTATTTCATTAGTAGACTCTATGGTAATCTCCAGTTCATATGGCCCTGAACCAGAATGGTCCCTAACCATGAAATACCAGTCCCCTGCCATTGGGTTTTCAATTGTAATGTCCTCTCCAGTTGAAGAATAACCTCGATAATCATAGGATGATGTGGTTGGCTGATATCCAAGTGCAATATAGAGGTCATAATCGTTACTACCGCATGTCATGATGCTTCTAATGCTTGATACTCCCTCAGTTATGACAACAATCGAAGTTTCTTCTTCACCAGATTCTTCAAACGACCCCTGAAAATTGAAGACATCCTCGACTGTTTCCTCTGAATACCGGATATCAATGGTTAGCTGATATGCACCAGCTCCGCTGTATGAATGCACCATAAAATGCCAGGTGCCAGCCTCTGGATTGGACAATAGCATGTCTTCTCCTTCACCGGAATATCCTCTGTAATCGTAATTATCTGTACTCGGTTCATATTCGTGACCAATGTATAGATCATAATCATTCGATCCACATTTGAGAATCGCATGTATACTGATCGCATCCTCACCTACATCAACTGAATATCGGTGAAGGTCTCCTTCAAACGCTAATGAGCCTTCATAATAAAACTGTCCGGATGGGCTCCAAAGTCTTGTTCCATCTTCACCGTTTAATACAAAGAGATTGCCATCTGCACCTGTTACCAAGACTTCTGGTTGATTGTCATCATCAATATCTCCCACAACGGGGGAATCCGTAACCACCCCCAAAGTTTCATAAGACCAGAGGAGCGATCCATCTTCACCATTGATAGAGTAGATGCTATTGTCATTACTTCCTATCACTGTTTCCATAATCCCATCACCATCAAGATCATGGATGGCGGCGGAAGAGTGGATTTCCGAACTGGTGCTATACGCCCAAGTGTTGACAACACCCTGTTGAGGTGCCACTACTGGATCTGGTAACTCGCCAAGAATTAGATAGGTCATTAACCCACTTGCCAGAATTATGAATAGTATTCCAATTGAAGCCTTTTTGTTGTTCATCTAAAGAGCACCTGCAGAGCGCGTGGGGTCTATCGGTCTATTTCCCTAGGTAATGATATCTCTTTTGATAATATAGACTTTACACTAGTTTGAGTTTCCATAATCTGTATGTTTCAAACCATCCAAAGAGGGCACCAACTGCTCCCACTGCGATTGCAATGTATCTGTCAAAAAGAGTAATTGGTGAAAACATTGTCAAAGCCAAATAAGAAATAGTGAAGATTGTGAAGAAGAATGCAACAAATGTATACCTTGGTAGCAAGACTCCCCTGTATCCTACAAAATTCCGCAACACTCCCACCTTGACAAGTCGCTTCAACTCGTAGCTATTGTCAGTCCTCTTCTCAACAAGTTCCATGTCGACGAGTTTTCCAAGATGATGACTTGCCACCGATGGGCTGGACATGCTTAGAGCACGTTGCACTTCTCGTACACCAACAAAAGTGCCCTGTTGAATCATGTACCAATACACTCTCAGCGTATTTCCCTTCAAATCAGATTCAACATTATCTGCAATCGAACTCTCTCCCATACTCAGCTCACTCCCTGATACTTAGAATCAAAGCAATAAAACCCCTTCTTTTCGTGTATCTGTTCCAATACGTGTACACCCTGTTCTACTGTATGGTACTAAGTACAAATGTTACAAGGAAAGATACATGCACCCTCTACTATTAGTCAGAGCTATTGACAGTAACACAAAACGAAAAATGATGGCAGGTGGCGTAACAGCCTCTCTCCTTGCCCTTAGTTTAGTAATGACTTTGGGCATTTTCGGTGGCTTGTTTGTTGGTCCAACTAACACATCCATTTTGGCATCAACTCCAGTGTTCACTATCAACGAAACTGTTTCAACATCCTTTGCGGACTATGTTCCGATAATTGATGATTTTACACCGAATTCCCCTGCTTATTCGATTTCCCCAGGATTGGTTAATGTCGCTAATGTTGGTCAATTTCCAACACTCACAGCTGAAGAAAAATCACTCATAGTGCAAAATGGATTCGTTGTCCGACCACAAAATGAGTTTGATCAAATCTACGAGATTCTTGAGGCAACAGAAGAAGACAACATCCCCGTTTTCATCACTAGTGACTCAGTGCTTCATGCATTCCATATTTGCTATGACTTGGCCCTGAGAGAAGTTGAAGTGTATTCATTTTGGAGCATTTTGGGAAATCTAACCACTTCCCTCTTGGAGGATTCATACGCTCAATACCTCGATGCACCTGATGGTTCTTGGAAGGAAGCCGCGCTCAGAAATGTTGCTTATTTTACTGTAGCTGCTTATCTGATTGATAATTCTACTATAATTCGCTCTGAAGTAGATTCTATGGTGACTCCTGTCTTAGCAATGATTGAAGAACATTCAGCAATTACTGCTGATTGGTTTATGGAATATGAGGAGGATTTTTCACAATTCGTGCCTCGTGGTCACTACACCCGAAGTGAAACACTAAGCAAATTTTTCCAAGCGATGATGTGGTACGGACGAACTCAATTCCGTCTACTCAAGGAAATAGGCTTGAAACATACTCCGCAAGCTATCCTGATTTCTTTGCTTCTGAAAAATCCTGTGTCTGGTTTGGGGATATCATTGAGTGGATACGATGCATGGGATCTTATCTATGAACCAACAGTATTCTTTGTTGGAGCTGCTGATGATTTGTTGCCCACTGAATATATCGACATAGTGGAAGACATCTATGGGGTCAATCCATCATGGGATACACTTGAAGATGATGCACTTCTAACGGAGTTCATCACAGTTGCAAACGAACTTCGCGAACCAATGATACTAGGTTCTCCAGTAGATGATTTTGAAGATCTCAATGTGACAAAGGGGATGCGTTTGATGGGACAACGATTCATCCCTGATAGCTACATCTTGGGGCAACTTGTTTACAAGAATGTGGGAACCCGGGAAGAGCCTCGACTTATGCCAAAAGGTCTTGATGTAATGTCTGCTTTTGGATCTGAACGGGCTTGGGAGTTGTTGGATGATCAGAAGCATTTCGTTAATTATATTGAGCAAATGCAAATGCTAAGAAACTCTATAGGTAATATGACTGCGGAAGAATGGACTCAGAACTTGTATTATCTGTGGCTATACTCTCTGCTTCCTCTCTTATCTCCACCCGGTGAAGGTTATCCTGTCTTCATGCAGAATCAAGCTTGGGTTGATAAGCAGTTGTACGCCGCCCTCGGTTCTTGGACTGAATTAAGGCATGATACAATACTATACGCTAAACAATCATACACCTACAGGGTGGGTTCTATTTCCCCACCTACTCCCACAGGTTATGTTGAACCAGTTCCTCAGGTGTACGCTCGATTAGCGTCATTATGTGGCATGATGATATCCGGTCTGGACAATCGAGATTTGCTAACAGACTCTCTTAGCATACGTTTGACCATGTTGGAAGAATTCCTTGTTTCACTTAGAAGTATATCAATTAAGCAGCTAACTGGAGTTGCTTTGAATGCTACAGACAAGTCTGTATTAGAAGGATCCGACACAATTCTGAAGACTGTTACAGCTATGCCGTCTGATGACGAGATAACTTCAGAAGCTGACAAATATATGTCCATCGTGGCAGA
>JARGGA010000114.1 GCA_029210805.1 Candidatus Thorarchaeota archaeon | reverse complement strand
GTGAAACATTATGGCTCTAGCAACTAATACCCGAACTCAACTCTTGAAGAAACACAACACTCGTGTTGTATCAACTCGCGCAGTGCCCAGGCTTACCTTCGGAGGTAAATCAAGTGGCTCTAGTAAAGAACACTCGCATCTCACGAAACAAGACTATTCGTCTTAGGGTCTATATCCTGACCTTTCTTTATGCATCCGCTGATGCCTGGTTCTACCCAGCAAGAAATGCCGCTTTACCCAACCTAGTTGAAGGCGAGGAATTAGTAAGTGCAAACTCTCTATCTCAAATGACATTCCAAGTAGTTCAGCTAACCATTCCTCCTTTAGGAGGTGTGTTGATTGCGCTACTTGCTCCGGACTACTTCCTTGCCTTCGCTATCAATGCGATGACCTTCGTGATATCTGCAATCTGCCTAAGCGGAATTACAACTAACCTGAAACCACAAAGAACTGATGATGTCAAAGAATCTATGATAAGTCAAATTTCTGCAGGTGGAAAGGTAGTAATAGGAAATTCAATTCTCAGTTTCCTCTTTGTATTTGCCATTCTCTTGGCAGTTTCCTCGGGTGTACTCAATGCTCTGATCATCCCCCACGTGGAGGGAGGTCTTGGCCTTAACGAAATGGACATCGGTATAATGATGGGAGTTGGTGCTGGGATTGGAATTGTCACTGCCGTCCTAGTAGGCAAAAAGGCTGACATGAAACGTCCCCTCACTCTCATTGCTGGTGCAGGTGTTATTGCTGGAGCTTCGGTCATCGGCTTCTCTCTTGCAGATGGCTTCATGACTGTAGTGCTAACATGGAGCCTAATTGCTTCGGTTGATGTTATGCTTAACATCCCGCTCATGACCCTCATGCAGGGGCTTGTTGAAGATGAAATGCGAGGAAGAGTGTTTGCGCTGCTGAGCACTGCATTCACATCGTTCCAAATCATTGGAATGGCGATGGGTGGTGTGTGGGCTGAAACTATCGGGTCAACAGTAGTTCCGTTTCTCGCCTCAGGAATCGGCTTTTTAGCAGTATCATTGCTTGCCATGGGCTATCTCTGGAAAGCGAATCTACACAGTAAACTCCGTATCATGCTGAGTGCTTCAGCCTCGGAAAAGGGAAACGTTGCTAGTTCCTCCGAGGTTGAAATCTCGGAGACTTTGACTGTAGAAAAATAACTGTCAAGTCTTAGGGGCTGTGTGATCGACGAGCCATCGATTACCGCCCCGCCTTCTTTCTATGCGGTCTTCAATACTTCTTGAGTATCAGAAAAATACTGTAAAAGCCCTCTGGAGATTAATACTACCACGTACAGGAAATTCTTCAAAAATATCTCAAAGTCTTCTGCTTCTATGAGTTTACTAATTGCTACTCTCTTGTTCTTAGGTATCTTTTTCGCGAATTTATCCAAGTCCGATAGAAAGATTGAATCCTGAGATGCAAAAGCATAATCATCTGGAACTCCAGACATTAGCGGGATTATATCATCTTCGTCACCGCGAGCCATAGCATCAATGTGTAGGGCAATCCTTTCCAGAGACCTCTCTAGACTTTCATAGCCCAATCGTGTCATCTTCATTGGGTGTTTGTAGACGATCATCTTCCCAAGATTTCTCGGTTTGGTGTCTTTAAGGCGGTTCACGTAAAGTTCTGGTGCCGCCAGGATTTTTGCTAGTTCTTGAACTCGAGTGATTTTTGAACCTAGAATATCATTCAGCATTTCATCAATGTCGATTCTGGAATCAACTTCAGCGGTAATGGTTCTAAGTTCTTTGTATGCTTCAGTAAGGTGAACATCAAGGGGATCGGTCTTACCCTTTTCTAAAGAGTCGACAATCTTCTGAACCTGCGACAAGAGTTTCTTTGAGGTTGTCATAACATATCTCTCCTATTGATCAACAAACTTTGGACTTTCTATTACAACCGAGGGTTCCTTACCTCCAGGTGACACAACTCCCAATCTCTTGTCAGCGTTTCGTAGAAGGTGTGTACTTTTTGCAGGAGTAAATAGGATGAACTGGCTTCTTCTTGAAGAATCATGAAGAAGGCGACTCACTAACTCCGTGTTTGTTGCATCTAGAAATGTATCGATTTCATCCATTGCATATACAGGCGCAGGATTGAACCTTTGTAGGGCGAGAATCAATCCTATGGCAATAAGAGACCTCTCTCCACCTGATCCTGCACTGAGTGCTCCAAATTCCTCGGTCTTGATTCTTGTCTTGAAATCGACACCATATACCTGATTAACCACACTCAACTGGAACTTTATTTCTCCAGAGAACCTCACCGTACTCAAAATACTATTTATTTCAGATTCAACCTTCCCAAGAACCTCATTCATTCCATCAAGGTATTGCTTTCGTATGTCCATTACAGTTTCTTCAGCTTCATTCAATTCATCTTGAATATCCCCAACTTTGGTAGATAATTCGGCAAGCTGGTCTTTCAATTGTGTTTCAGTGTGAGCCACCGTTTCTGACACATCACGATATTCTTCTAGTTGGTGTCTGACCCTTAGCAATTCATCCCGTACAATCTCAATATTTCTGACACTCTTAGGACGTTTGCTCCCCTTGAGCTCCTTATCGATTTCAGATTTCTGATGTTGGAACATGTCAAGGTGGCGTTTTGCCTGTACAACTAGGATTCTACTATTCTTGACCTGAAGATTGATTTCCAGCAATCTTTCGCTCAGCTGCCAAATCTCGCCTTTAATCTCCGATTGCTGACTCATGAGACTCTGGTACTTTAGGTGTGTTTGTTCCAAGCTCTCTCTGAGATTTTCTATCAAGTCCACAATCTTACTACCCTCGCTCTTGGAAGAAGCAATTTCTTCTCTGAGTTCTTGAGATCTTTCCGATAGCATCTTTGTGTTTTCTTCAAAGCTTCGGAGATCCTGACGCTTGTTTGCTTGATCATTCTGAGTTGCCTGCAATCTTGCTTCAATTTGTGTGAGTTGTTCACGCATCTTTCTATACTTCATTCTGGCAGCAGATTGTTGCCCAATGAGTCTGCCCCTTTCTGGAGGCTGAGTATTGTCAAGTTTCTTCAGCGCTCTTTCTGCTTTTCCACACTCGAGTTGCAAATTCTTAATTTCATCATCCAAGCCTACAAGTCTCTCTTCTTGCTGAGGTATCATCTCTCTCAGCTTCTTCCGCCTTTCCCAAGTGCCGCTCCATCTTGTTACTTGGCTTATGAGATCCATAATTTCATCCCGGCCAGCTGTTGCTTTCTCGATGCCTGCCATCACATCTGTTACCAGATTGCGAGCTATCACGATTTCTGATTCTGCAGACGAAAGCCTTGCTTGTAATGGTGCTGTAGCAATCACACCTGTGGGTTCTCTCTTTGGATGGCTTATGATGCGATCTGAGGCCGGTTCAATTCTTTGTCCATCAAGTGAAACTGCTTGAAGGCTGGACCGTTCCGCAGTCCGTGCCGTAGTTTGTCTATCGCGAGTAACAACATAATTGCCAAATGCGCATCGCATTCTTGCCACCATTTCAGGATCAAAACCAAGAAGGTCCCATAGAAAACCAATAACACCTTTCCAAGTTGGTAGCTCCACTTTTTCAGAATGCTTTTTGAGATTCTTAAGAAAGATAATTGGTGCTGGAGCCCCTAGATTATCGCGTAAGCGTTGCAAGAGAGTGAATTCTGCTTCATCTTCTACAAGAAATGTGAACGCCATATCTCCTAGAACCACTGCCTCTAAGGCTGATGCATACTCCTCTTTTGTAGCTAGGATTTCAACTAATGGTCCCGTCACAGTTTCTAGGTTATGCTCACTAATTCCCTTTGCAAGTTCCAGAACACTATCCGGGATTCGTTTTGAGCTTTCAGAAAGTCGTAATTTTATGTCATCAATTTCCTTCTGCAATTGTGATACTTGCGTTACAGATTTGAAACGTTTCTCATTCAAACTCGCAATTTCTCTCTCAAATTGTCCCTTCTTTATTGCGAGTTCTTTCTCATCGGTTCCTTCCAAGGTGGACCAGATATGGCTCGATTTGCTCTCAATTGCCTGGAGGTCTGCTTCATCATTTTGGAGCTTTTCCTGAATGCTTCGGAAGAGGAGGTCTTTTCCTTTCACGTCTGTCTGCAGGGCTCTGTACGTTCCTTGGGCCTCTGATCGTTTTGCGTTCCACTCAGCAAAAGCAGCTAACTCATTTTCAATTCTAGTGCGATCCTCTTCAATTGTGTCTAATTCAGCAGTTGTCTGTTTTTGGTCCTCAAGCATTTGCTCTTTGGCCGCACCAATACGTCGAAGGTCTTCTTTGGTTTTATCCATGGTACGCTTCTCGACTTTGATGCGCTTCTCAAGCTCTCTAATTTCATCAAGGGTTTGCTTGGTTTCACTTTCAATCCTGTTTAGTCGTCGTTCCTCTTCATCTATCCTTGCAGAGATACTACCAGTTTCTCTTTGAAGATTCGAAGCCTCTTGACCAATCTTTTTCGATTCTGTTTCATGGGATGAGATACTGTCCTCTAGCTCCACTATTTCCTCAAGAACCTCCCCAAGACCAAGTTCCTTCTCTTCAATCTCCTTTCTTGTTTCAACTATTTTGGCTGATAGGTCATCAACTGTTGCCCATTTGACTTCATGGTCCAAGAGAGCTTCATTTTTTTGAAGCTCTCTTTTGCGTTCTAGTCTATCTAGGTCGCTCTGCAACATCTCTAATTCACGTTCAACAACCTTCGCTTCGCTTCTAGCTGCATCCAGATTCTGGCGACTGTGCTGTACTTTGGCTTCCTCGAGATAAATTCTGTCACGCAGGATGCTGAGACCTGTTCCTTCTTCAACAAGCTTTCTGACCTCAATTGGATCCATATCTCGAATTGCATTGATTCGTTCCTGAGGCATGAAGACCAATGGATTGTCAATATCAAAACCAAGAGTGTTGACAATCTTTTGGAGTTCTGCAGCTTTCACGCGTTTGCCATCGACATATGAGCGTGGAATTCCATCTCGTGAGATTTTCCTTTGGAACTTTCTACTCTGTCCATTGACACGCGCGACAACTTCAGTTTCAGCAGATGAAGCACCATGTCTTATGAAATCGCTCCATTTTGAATACCTATTCTCTCGCTGATTTGAACCCAGAGCGAATTTAACTGCGTGAAAGATTGAAGTTTTCCCTGAACCATTCGGACCCACAATGACTGTCAAACCTGGATCAAACTCAACAACTCCCTCATAGAAGGAGAGGAAATTCTTCAGTTTGACTGATTCAATGTGTGTGTCGAATTTTCTCAAATGGTTACCTTCCCATAATGCGGCTTAGTCTATCACTGGATCTTTTGGCTCGCATGAGTCTTGTTAGTCGATCTTCTGCTTTTCCTGTTAGGATGAATGGGTATCGAGCTAGAAATTCTCTGTCTTGAGGTGTAAGTGGATGATTGGCATTCAATGCCTCAATAATCCTCTGCGTGCCTTGAAAATCATCTCCTACCGCCATCAAATATAACTGATCTAGAAAATCATCAGGATACTCGCTTTGCAGAGATTCCACAGAAGGTGAATGTTCACCCCGGGCTATTCTGGAAACGCTATCATGGATTTCATATCTTGCCATTCCCATTACTCCGCTATTCTCAATAATCTGTTCGATTTTGATGCGAGGGAGCAATTCAGTGTTTTCCGGAACATCCGTAAGAAAGCTAACGGCAAGGTGGTGAATATCTGAGAATCCCCATCCTTCCGTCGACTCGGCAACTAATGTGGGGTCAATGTCCTTTCTACCTTCAAAAAGTGTTTCAAACACTTTTACCCTCTCCTCTACTTGTGGGGTTGGAAATATATAAACTCGGTCGAATAAAGCAAGAAGGTCTCTCTCAACCATATCCGGATCGGATGTTGTACATATTACTAGGACTTCATTTTCATCCCATGTATACTCCTTTAGGGAGCTATAGAGTACGGCAGCATGATTAGTAGCACTCTTGCCCAGCACGTCAATCTTCTCAAGGTATAACACCGCAGGAGCATTCCTTTTCGCAAACTCGAGTGCAGTTCTTACAGACTCAGAAATCCTTCTAGAATCCCCGATTGCTGAACTGATTCTTAATTTCACGGTCTTCATAGGCACCTCTTGAGCAATATGATGTGGAAAAGCCTCAAAGTCGGTTCCTGGTGGACCAATCAAAAGCACTCGTCCACCAAAGCTCAAACCTTTCTTTTCAAGCACATCCCTGAAATTAACATGTGTCGAAAGCACTGAACGGAAAAGCTTAGCACGCTCAATGACAGCTGGCTGGCTGAATCTTTCATCAGCTAAATCTTCGGGATCTATTAGTATGACAACTTCTGTCAGTAAATCGTCGCGGCTCACGATATGCCCCTTCTGGAATGCATGATAGAAAATAAATTGAAACCATATTACCCCTTCGGACACGACCCTTTTTTCGCGCCCTTCGAAAAACAGTCTATAATTCGCGCGCTCACTGCAGTAATCATAAATCCTTATGTGGGCAGGGAGAATCTCGGTCTGTGGGGCTATGACAGAAACAAGTGATGACCTTCGAGAACGAATCTGGAATGTGATTACAACAGTCGAGAGTAGAGGTCTCTTCGTACATTCCGAGGAGTTGCCTATTCGTTACAAATCTGCTGCCAGAAGTAGTAGTCGCGTAAGTACAGTTAGACTTCCACTAATCGCTGGCGCTTGTGTCCTGAATTCACTTGTCCCTAGGTCTGCTATGTTACTCATAGGAGGTCATGGTGGAGGCAAGACTACATTGATCAAGTTGCTAGGCAGGATGCTTACTGGAAAGTCTCTGGAAGAGATTGATAATGGAATGCTACGAGGCCACCCTCAGCTGACGGAGGAAAAAATGGTTGCCACCCTTCGTCCTGGACCCCTCATGAAAGATGGAATAGAGGTTGTTGTTTGGAGACAATTCGTCACCAATTTCTGGAAGATAATTGATGAAGTCAATCGACTAACACCACATGCACAGAACATCCTGTTATCTATGCTTGCAGAAGGTGAGTTGAAGTACTATGACGAAGTTAAACACTGCGATGACTATTGTCTATACGCTACAATGAACCCTACGGATAGTGGCACCTTTGATATCGCCCCTCCATTCTTGGATCGATTCGGTATGGCTGTACCAATCACTATGCCAACTGTCGACGATTTGGAGATTATCCTAGCGTCTCGTGATGACCGGCTATTTGGATATGATGAACTTTGGCAGGTCCCTGCAATTACTACGGAGCAGGACCTCATGACATTGTGGAATCTTGCTGACAAGATACCAGTATCTGCTGATGCATCGGAGTTCATGCGTTCGATAGTACGTGAATTTGGAGCTTGCATCCGCGCTGATAAAAGCCAATCCCACACTCTAACAGTTGAAAGCGGTCTATGCGAGGGCTGTCATTTCAACACGGCAAAGAGTGTTTGCAACAAAGTTGTGATTCCACTTAGTGTGCGTGCAGCTAAAGACCTGAATCGCTACTGTAAGGCTGCGGCATGGCTTATTGGCGCACCTGAAGTCGGAATTGAAATCGTGAAATCTCTTGCTCCTCTAGTTTTCTGGCATAGGACTCGATACGTACAGGAGTTCATAGAAAAATCGCCATTCTTTGGAAATAGCTTTGAATTCACAAAGGAGCTAGTAGAACTGGCTTCAGCTCGTTTTGCCCAGAGAGATGCTGCAATCAAGCTAATGGACAAACTGAAACATGGAGAAGCTGAATCATCTGTTTCCGACGAGCTTAGAGAAATGGCCAAGAGCGATCTCTTGGTTCGTCTTGATTATGTGAAACTTGCGAAACAGCTGAAGAAGCCAGAGTATGCAAAGATGGTGAAGAACATCGATAAAGCAACAAAATCTGCAAGTGTCAATGATCTAACTTCACTTCAGGAGAAATTAATGGAGTCTCCGGACTTTCCAAATCGAAGTATGTTATTGGGGAAAATATCAGAGGAACTGCACAAGCTAACGCTATCGCAGTACACACTTACTTTTGAGCAATGGCAGGATCTATGGACCACAATTAGCTTGAAGATACCTCGAATGACAAGTGTGCTCAAAGAAACTCTCAAACCTCCAAAACGGAAAGTAGCTAGGACTGATGGGGTTACCCTTGTGGTTTATGTAACTGGAAGCACTCCTGAGTCATCTGTCTTCCTTGAGGTGTCTGGTGGCAAGGCGTCACTGGAATTAGGAAAAGAGATTGAGAAGAGTTTGGGAAAGAGGGAGTAACTCTGTCGCGTTCTGAAAATCTCAGTGAAGTTGCACAACGTGCATGGATTCAGGCGACATCAGATTTTTACCACCCTCCTCTACCAGATCCTGTCATTGAATACGAAGAGGGCGCGGCATCTTTCTTCTTCATCAACTCTGCTGATTGGACCGTACATCTAAACACTGCTGGAGTACCACTGAATTTGGACCCTAGTGCTGCAGAGCCCTATATCCGTTCAATATGTCATCATGAAATCCAACATTATCTGGTCTGTCCTTACGATGGTGTCACAAATGGGATGCTTTTTGCTGCAGCACGGAAGCACCTTCCGGACAGCGTTGCCATGTTTGTGTGCAATGTCTTTGCAGATTTGGTTGTTGATTCCAAGCTTCTCAAGCGATTTCCAACACTTACTCATTCGAGAATAAACACCTCAATTCATGACTCTTCTCTTCGAACACGCGAACATAGTCCTCTGTGGAAACTCGTTGTTGCTACCTATCGTGTAATGTGGGGATTTCCTGTCCCTTATGGAGTAGACATTGACAAACCCACAATCCAAGCAGCAGAAGATGTTGTTTCAGTAGCTAAAAGCCTACTAGATTACGAACACAAATGGCCGAAGGCGACTGAAGCGATAGCTAAGATAGTCAAAGAATGGCTGCAAGAAGAAGATGAAGAACTTCAAGGAGGATTGGAAGTTTCATCTCAAGGCGGAGACGGAACAGGAGGGTATGAAATTACAATCAGAATCCCCGCCGACTTGGATGGCATAATGGGAAGTCCTGTTGAAGACCGAAATGGAGACCGAGCCAGAAAGTGCGTAGATCCGGATTCTATCGAGAACTCGGATGAAATTATGGAACGTTTGGCAATCGAAGTTGAAGCCCGCGATGGGAGTCTCAAGGATCTTGAATCTGTTTA
>JARGGA010000113.1 GCA_029210805.1 Candidatus Thorarchaeota archaeon | reverse complement strand
TTCTTACTATCACATGCCAGGAATAAATGCATTAGAGCTCCAGAATCTGAAACAATATCAGCCATGGTTTTCCAAGAAGTTAAACGCTTTCCTGTGACTAAACCAAGAGGACCTCCGTGAGATGCATACACAACAATCTCACCATCCAATTCCATGGCCATAAAGGGGTCACTTGTTTGAACGACTCGTACTCGGTCAACAAAAAACGGATCGTCAACAATGAACTCCGATAATCGTTGCTGTAAATCTTTTACAGCCCAGTCAGTGTCCGGGTCATTGCTCATCTGAAGGATGACAATCCCAGGACCTTCGTTAGCAGCATCTGCAGTCCACGCGGTGGCTGCAACCAGCTGGATTCCCAATAGTATTGAGACCAAAAATGCGCTCAATAGTAAGGCATGTCGTCTATGGATTACCTTCTCTTTCTTCATGAAATTCCCTCAATCATACTCCCCGGCAGCGTGCACGGGGAACGTACCTCTCTCAAGGTATGAGGATGTTGAGTTTTACAGCATATAAAGTCATACTGGGAATATACACAAAATAGCCACACATAAAGGCCCAGAGTTAGCGAATTGGAGGATTTCCTGAAGAGTGCCTTTCATATCCGATGTTTGTGAAAGTACTACAAAAAGAAACGCAAAAATCCGGATATATTATGGAAACATTTCCTAAACAAATGGCCATAGAGTACGCACTCCAAGGGGATTTCAAGCTCCTTGCAGGAGCATTGAGGGAGCGAGGGTATGATCTCTGGATAATCAGCAATCCGATAATCACAGCATCAGAGCTAACAGATATTGCCACGGAGTACACTGACATTTACTCATTTCGAACGTCAGCACTCCCCTGCTCAACCCCAGAAGATTGTGAAAAACTAATGGGTAGTGTTGAAGAGATGAGAGAAATCGCAGCGTTCAGATTGCAGGAGGCTGTAATGGCAATCCAAGAAACTGGAAACAAACCAGGAGTTGGCCACGTAAAACACGTAATGACCGCACTCAATCCTACATTCAGCGAACGAATTATTGGTTTCCGAAATTGGAATGAGTTTCTAGATTGGGCAGAATACGAGGAATATGTCAAGAGAGAAGGAGAACTACCTAGTACGGTCCTCACAATCCGGGAGAACGCAACGTCGGAGAGTATGAAATTGTCCCAAAATGCAAAGGGAGCGTTCAAAACTCTATGTCAGGTAGTTGAAGCAAGACTCGATGAAGGAGTCCAACCGACATTGGACAAAGTAAAGGGCAAGTTAGAAGAAGAGAATGTTGACTTTGTTTCCCTTGGATATCCAACACTAGCAGATTTCGTTCTTGCTGCAGAGAAGAGGGGATTTGTTCGCGTTCTTGAGGGGGATAATGAGGACCCAATAATTGTTCCAGATGTCACTGTTGATAGGTTACGAAACTGGTTTGAGGAAAATGTTACTGAGTATTTTGGCGAATCAGCTAAGGTACCCAAGAAAGAATTCCTTGAGAAGATTGCCAGTCTACTACTTCAAAATAGAACAACTATCAAGAAATTGGAAACTTATCTCAAAGATGCGAAGGTGAAAGAAGTATACAACGGAATACTCGAATCCAGTGAGCTCCTATTCTTACCACCATTTCAGATGTGCATGACGCATGTATTTCTTGGTCAGGGAATGACCTGCGATGAAGTCATGGAGAAGGTCAATGTTGAGCTTGAACCATTAGGCATCGTGCTGAGCTGTCCGAAAAAGTAAACCAAGCGCTTAATATGTAACAAGAACCATGAAAGATTCTCTGTAAGGAGCGATTGTAACATGGATACCAGTGCTTGGGAACGACTGGCAGCAGTTCTGGATAAAATACCAAATAGCTATACACATGTGGACGATAATAGCCACATTGCTATTCTGAAATGGATTTTTACTGAGGAAGAAGCAGACCTTGCTAGCAGAATGAAACTTCGAGGAGAAACCGTCGAAGAGATGGCAGAGAGGCTAGAAGAAGACCTAGGCCATCTTGGTAGTTTATTAGAACCCATGGCAAAGAAAGGGCAGATTAGAGCATGGACTTCAAGTACAGGACGTAGATATTGCCTGATGCCTTTTGCAGTAGGAATTTGGGAAGAACAAGTAGGCCGTGTTGACGAGGAATTTGCCCAGCTTGCTGAAGACTATTTTCAGAAGGGAAAGGGAGCTGGTCTGTTTGACACTGAGCCAGCGATAATGAGAGTTATTCCAGTCAATAAGACCATAAACTCCGAGCTTGAGATCAAACCCTATCAAATAGCTGAGAACATGATTAACGAGTCCAAATCTTGGGGAGTAAGGGAATGTATCTGCAAGAAACAACAGGGTTTGTTGGGCAACCCATGCAGTTACCCTGAAACAGTATGTATAGTACTTGGAAAGAATGAGAACTCATTGGATGAAGATGAGCAAACGATGAAATTGTCCAAAGAGGAAACGCTCGAAAAACTGAGAGAGGCAGAGGAAGCAGGTCTCGTTCATTGCACTATGAACATGAAAAAGGGGCATTATTACATCTGTAATTGCTGTACATGCTGTTGTCAGGTACTCAGAGGTGTTTCAGAGGCGGGGCAACCACATGCATATGTGAAGTCAGATTATATAATCGAGGTTGATGGTGATTTGTGTAGTGGTTGTGAAACATGCATCGAGAGATGTCAATTTGATGCTCTCACGCTTCCAGAAGATATTATTTCAGTAAACTCTGAGCGTTGTATTGGTTGTGGAGTCTGTGCGATCACGTGTCCGGAAGGAGCCCTTCAACTCGTAGCAAGAGAAGGTGGTACTAAGGAGCCACCTGAGAATTTCATGGACTGGATGACTCAGAAAGCCACATCTCGTGGCGTAGATCCATCAGATTTGCTCTAACATTGGCGCCTATAGTTCCAGTGGTGCATATGTAGAAAAGGCGGACTACGATTTATTGTGTTGAAGTGAACCACCATGAACGCGGAGGAACTGCTAGAAAAGTATGGTGCATCCGTTGATAGGCTGTACGATACTGTGGCATCTGCAGATGTATATGACCGGCAGTTCGGAGCAGAGCTCACGGAATGGGAACTAAAGCTTCATGAAGGGTTTCGGGAGCGTATCTCAGCAAATAAGAACAGAATACGAGGTTTTGTCAAGTATACTCGTACCGCTTCACTCATTCTATTAACTCCAAGTCCTTGGATGCTCGAAGGAGAGTTTGTGTACTTTGGTGAAGGAGTACCTATTCCGTCAGATGGATCCTTTGTAGAAATTTCAGGACCTAATGTTCTTGTTCCACAAAGATTGGAAAGAGGGCAATCAGTCGTTCGTGCATTGCTTGCTGAAGAGGTTGTTACTCAAACTCATGATATCACCTCAATAGTCACAAATCCACCTAAACTCAGAGACCTCTCTCGAATGCTTTTTGAGAATGTAGGGATGGCTGAGGCAAGTAAGCGTGTGTTTGCTCAGCTTTATGTATCTAGCCCTCCATCAATGGAAACTGTTGGCGGTCTCACTGCAGGAATACAGGCTATCGCATCAAAACCGCAGGTGAATAGGCTATTCAGATTCATGAACCGCATTCTTCCTCCATCAATGAGAACACCCAAGGCTTCAAAGAATGTGAGAGGCATAATTGTAAAAACCCCGAAACAATGGCGCATGGAAGCTGGAACGATTGGAAAATCAGAGATGCAGTCATTATGTTTGAACCGTAGAGACCCTTCAGGATATAGAGAGGTTTCACTAGCAGCTTTGACAGAAAATACTACAGCGGCCCTTCCAGATGTTCCAATTGCGTTGGCCTCTGAAGACTTTTGGATTGAGAATAGCAATCCAACCGAACTAAGACTACCCATCTTGAAAGCTACAATCACGTACCAGCTTCTGACACCAGAAATCAGCAAACGGAGTTTGGATTCAGCTCAATCATATGTTCTTGAGAGAATTGAGGGGCTTCGATCAAGTTTTGGACTCGCGGAAAACTCATTGGCAAGAGGCAATATCCTAGATGCAGATGTTCTAGGAAGACCTCTCAGTGTCATTCGTTTGGCGCATGCCTCAGCTCGTGCATACTGGAAACCAAAGGTTACTGCAAAGGAACTGAAGAGTGCATGGGATCGTGTTCTGGAACCTGCACTCAGGGAGTTCATTGAAATTGCAGAATTAAAAGAGAGTTCCGGGAAGCAATGGGGAGAAGACACCAAACTTGAGAGGTACAATACTAAGGTTGTAAAGGCGCTTCAAAAACTTGATTCTGGAAAAAGAGGAAGCACAGGACCCACATTGGATGAAATCGCACAAGAAGCAGGTGTAGACCGTCACAAGGTAGCATTAGCCCTGAATAAAATGAAAGAGGAGGGGCTCATATATGAGCCCAAAATAGACCATTTTCGATTGGTGTGATTACTCGAATGCTTTCAGGAATTCTTCAGGCTCTTGACCTTCTTCAATGAGCTCTATCTCTTGAACGCCAACTCTTTCGGCGTCATATCTGCGAGCAATCATTGTGCCATCGAATTTCTCTCTGGCAGATGCTCCAGTTCCTCTCCAGACAAAGATATCTTCCCACGTGTCTAGAACAAAGACGTCATCACTCTTTAGAGAAGATTTCTCCACGGGTACTTCAGCAAAGAAAGTATCATCCCCTTCACGATGAACCCTCCAGAGTTTGTATTCATGGGTCGCTAGCTGGACTTTCTTCAAGATTCCTGCAGTATCTTCATCTGTTAGTCTGAAGTCATCAAAGAGTGCCTTGAATTCTTCAGGCTCTTGGCCACCATCAATGTGGTCAATGTCCGCATGACCCTTCAGGGCGGTGTCTTTGAAGACAGCTTCTGCGGCTGCAAGAAACTTCTCATCCACAGAGCTGTTTGGTCCAACCCAGATGTAGAGCTTGGGGAAAGCGTCAACTAAGTAGCAGTCGCCTCTTCCAAATGCACCGGGATCTTTCATCTTTACTAAGTTGCCTTTTTGAATGTGAAATACTGTTGGCTCCATTGTAGAATCCTCCAAGAACTCGTAATCCCTCTATCATGTATAAATGATAGTTGGATAGACGACACCAGGAAAAAGAGGGAAGGAGGATTTCTTTTCCTAGAAACCTCCTATATGTAATCAAATCCCTTTCTTCTTCATGATTATGACGACGACAATTAGTACGCCAATACCACCAACGATTCCTATTGCAAGGAGAAGTTCTCCTGGAACTCCAGGAGCCTCTGGTTCGGTAAGCTGCACCATTATTGTATAAGATGCAATATTACCAGCATCATCGAAGACTGAAATGGTAACGTTGTATGTTCCTGGCTCCAAGTGGTCAAGAGGAACAACAACACTCTCGGATGTTGAGTTCCATGGTCCATCCATGAATTCAGTTCCATTGATGTAAACGATGTACGATGCAGGATGCAAATCGCTTGCAGACCAAGTGATGTTGGCACCAGTCGTTCCTGCGGACCAGGTTCCAGTGGATTCGATTTCTTCAAGAATTGGTTCAGTGGTATCAAGAACTGTTACAATAACACTATCTGACACTTGGTTACCACTAGCATCAAGGAGTATCAAGGTAATATTGTACTCTCCATATTCAAGAGCATCAGTGGAATAGGTGATGTTCTCTCCTGACCACTCAACTGTACCTTGTGATACACCATCAATCAGTATTTCATACCCGTTAGGATCAAGATCGCTACAAATCCAGTTGATATCGTTACCAGTGGTTCCTTCAGAGAATTCTAAATCTGCAGGGTTGGATACACTTGGAAGAGTTGTATCAGCTATGGTAACCCAAACGGTATCAGATTCGTCATTTCCAGTGGCATCAAATGCTACAACTGTAATGTTGTAAACACCAATCCCTAGTGCGAATGTCGAGTAATCAATGGTACCTTCGTAAGTCCATAACCCGTCTGAAACGACTCGTGTTCCATTCGAGTATATCCAATATGAACCAGGATAATCCCATTCATGGTAATTTCCTAATTGCCATGATACAAACTCTTCGGCACCTAATTCGTTGGTTGTATCGCTGGGATGATCAATGTCGGGATGAATTGTGTCAATCACCGTGAGAATACAGGAATAAGTAGTACTATGACCATACATATCAAAAGCAAGCATTGTGTAATTGTGATTTCCCAAACCTCTACCATCAAGAGAATAGTTCAACTTGGATGCTGTTAGTGGTCCACTATCTTCAACAGACCCGTTTATGAAAAGGGTGTAATTCTTGGGATAAGCATCTGATATTGAAAAGTTGGCCCATCCAAAATCACCCTCATGGATTTCAATCTCCATTGGGTCAGGACCATTTACACTTGGTGAAGTTGTATCTTCATAAGTGAGTATTACCGTATCTACATCTTCAAGTCCATATGTATCATTAACAAAAATTGTATAGTTGTACACACCCGGATCATTGAGTCCAATGTTGTAACTGATAGTTTGTCCATTTGTCCAAGTGTCTGTATCATCAGGAACATTATCTTCAAAGATGATATATGTGCTCGGATTGATATCAGTAGCTACCCATTCCAGCGTAATGTTAGAAATTCCAGCTTCATATGTGTTATCAGGAATTTCTGAAACTACAGGCGGCAAATTCTCGGAAATTGCTTCAAGAAATGCTTCATTTTCAAGACTGGGCGTCATTGTTTCAGTCTGATTGTACTCAGTCAAGCAAGTCCAGCCTATAGAGAATAAGAAAATGAAGAGCATAGATGTTAGTAGAATCTTGGATTGATTATTCAATATGAAATCCTCCTCCATTTACGCATTTGTAGGCAAAAAGTAACTTTGACGTACAGTAGCGTGCATGAGCTAAATCGATGAGTTCCTGAACAATATATATCGTTTATGATGAAAATATTATACTCAATGGAGAGCCTTAAGTGAAAGAATTGAACCATAAGATTACCAATATTGCTTCCTGAGGATTTCTTGTGCCCGAATTGCCCGAGCTTGAATCAATTGCCGCTAAATTGACCGAGTCCTTAGTGGGTAAAACAATCAATAAGGTGCAGGTGTTAAACCACATTATTCTCTACGGGACAACTGTAGAGCAATTTGAGAACAAGCTTCCAGAGAATACGTTCTCATCTTTTAGAGCAGATGGCAAATTCCTGATCGCATCTCTGACAAATAACCTTGAGATTGTCATCAATCCTATGTTAACGGGAAGAATCAGAATTGCAGGGAAACCACGAAAGCCCATAAAGGAAGACGCAATATCCATTGTCATAGATGAGAGGTCGCTCTGGTACAGTGACCGGAAGAGGATGGGAAGAGTCTATCTCATTGAAAAGGGGAACTACAAAGAAGTTGCGGATTTTTATGGGAGAGGTCCTTCAGCATTAGATCCCGATTTAACTTTGGAGATTTTCAAGACCAGAATCAAACGTCATAATGGCCAAATCAAGAACGTCCTGAGGAATCAGAAATTTATCAAAGGTATTGGAAATGCCTATGCTGATGAGATTCTCCTTTTTGCTGGGATTCTTCCCTTTCGACGAAGAGCAACTCTCACTTCTGAAGAAATCCAAAAACTGTACGATGCCATGAGGACGGTCCTCACAAAGTTCAAGGACATCCTGATGAAGAGACCTCTAAATGAGATTGCTCTGGAAAAACGTGATTTCCTAATGGTCCATGGAAAACATAATGGCATCTGTCCATTATGCGGAAACAGGGTCTCTGAGATAACTGCAAACCGATTCAAGACCAACTTCTGTCAGACATGCCAAAAATAGTCGTTCGATGACTTCGAATCTTAGAAAATCCTAAATGCAATGCTTCTTGAAAAGCAAGATAATTGCTAGATTTCCACAAATGAGTGTGCATACCTTTTCCGTCGCAGAGAGAGGGGACAGCAGAGAACTGAAAGGCTCAAGACTCCCTTCTTCTCTGGATCATGTAGTTCTGTGCATTCATTGATTGTCATGCATACCTCCTCAAGAAACCATAATCATTCTCCGGATTTTTTGTATGCGTTCTTAAGGTTCGGCTAAGGACACAGTAGTATGAGAGGACTAGGTCTGTGGATTAGAGCAGTTGTTCGAGGAACAACCAATCGACGTGCACGTCCGAAAGCCCAAAAGAGAATCTCGAAGAGATTGTCAAGAGGGAAGTCCTTACTCTCCAAAAAAGAACCAACATTAGGTTCTGGAGAGTCCGCGGCCGTTCACCATACTCGATCGAGTCTTTCAGACTTTGGTGACAAAGTCAAAATGGGTGATAATGACCCTGCCGTGGAAAGAACTGTGGAAACTCTCTCTGTCGTTGGGAGTGATGAACCAGCACAAAGACAGGAGAAAGAGGCCGGGTCTGTAGGAGGGATCCCATCTCGATGATAACAGACAATGCTCTTGCTAATTTTTGCAAATTCTCATGGAATTTGCGAGAAGGTGGTGACACTGGCAAGAGAGAGGTGGAACACAGAAGTTTCTTGTTGATGTTCACTCACATCAATATGAAAGAAACAGGTTATAGTGGTTCGAAATACTAATCAGGGAGGTTCACATAGGTTCATTCTAGCCCTATACCGGGAGATGATTGCGTATGGACCAGTGGGAAAAGAATTTCCTTAAGGAAATGGTAATGCTTGACACCAACAGTGATGAAAAGAAGAATTACCTTGAGTGCTCCAAAGTAATAGAGAAGTATTGCGAAGAGGCAGGACTCAAAGTAGAGATATTTGATATTTCACCTGGAGAGAAAACTCAACCTAATGTCGTTGCCACACTTGATGTGGGTGCAAAAGAAACTGTTTTGCTCTGTACACATTATGATATTGTTCCTGCAGGAGATGTGGAAGATTGGACCCGTCCTCCCTTTGATACTACTGAAGAAGGTGACAAGATCTACGGACGAGGAGTCACCGATAACAAAGGAAATGTTGTTGCCGTAGTGGCAGCGGCCAGGGAGTTGGCAAGCAAAGGGACATCCAAAGTGAATTACAAGATAATGATGAGTCCTAACGAAGAGATAGGAGGAGTAGACGGTATCGATTACCTGATCAATGGTCCTCCGAAACTTAGAGGCGATTTTGCGGTAGTTGTTGATTCAGGACCAAAGTATGTGAGTATAGGTGCTAGTGGAGTAGTTTCAGGAACAATAACGATTCGAGGTACTCAGGGTCACGCAGGGTATCCT
>JARGGA010000112.1 GCA_029210805.1 Candidatus Thorarchaeota archaeon | reverse complement strand
ACGCTCCACTTGGCTTTGTTTGAAATCGATTCTCCGAGATTGATTTTCTCCTTGCGTTTTGATGCTTTTGCCATCCGATATGCTGCATTAATGGTTTCTTCAGCCACTGACTTTTCTAATCTGTCGAATGAGCCGAAGCCCATGTTTCCATCCACAAGAATACGAACACCGATACCTACTGAAGGTTCCATACCTCCAGAAACAGGTGCACTATTTCTGTAAGCTAGCCCCCTAGTGATTTGATTCACGAATCGGGCTTCAACATATTCTGCGCCAAGACCGCGTCCAAAATCAACGCAGTGCTCTGCTAAGTCCTTACCGTTCTTCATTCCCATGTCACAATTTTTGAAACACCTATCTCAAAGATAAAGCCTACTAATCACGACAGCGAATATTCACCAAGGTTTATGTGAATGCAGCATACCTGATTGAAGAGAGTTGTTTGAAAATATCATAGAGGTTGATTCTATGCCACAAGTGGAAAATGTTAGAAAAAGCAAATGGAGTGCACTCATAGCTTTCCTTGCTATTGATGCCGTACAGATATTCATTGTATCCATATTAACTCTTGATGAATCTACCCCAATGATAATTGGATTCAACACCGCGCAACACAATCCACTGATTTCAGTATCCCTTTTTTTGGTAATTATTGGGCTCCAACTAATAACTGTCTACTATATCACTCTGGGAATGCTGCGGGGAAAAGCAATGATTGAGATCTATCCAAATTTCGATAGAACCCAACCTTACGCATGCAAATTTCCTCGAGATGATATCGTGAATTGGTCGAAGGATATTGCTACCAAATCTGGGGTTTCATTGAAACGAATCCATATCATGCAATCCCCCCTCCCCAATGCGTTTACATTTAGTCTACCCTTTATTGGTGCAGTTCTTGTAATTCATAGCAATCTTATGGATTTACTCACTGGAGAAGAGGTTCGATCTATTATCGCGCATGAAGTTGGACACATTAAAAATCGAGATTCGCTTGTATCAATCTTCACTCAGATGCCTTCTTTCTTTGTCGACATTATCTATCTTTACTTCTACATCCGAATTGGCTTGGGGGCAATTTCTGCGCTGCTAATTCAATTTGACCTTGTGTTAGGGGGAATGCGGATACTTGTTCTTGCAGGGTTTTTCATTCTCTCAAGAATCATAGCGTTCATAGCACATCTGTTGATTCAGAATTCTTCCCGAAGTGCTGAGCATCTATCGGATTATCATGCAGCAGTAACAATTGGCCCTGCTCCAACCATGAATGCATTGATTCGTCTTGGTCAGAGAGTTGAAGCAATCACCTCATTGATTGAGGAAATACGATGGTTGGAATCGCTGAATCCAGAAAGATCAGGCCCCATTGCACAGTCTGAACTAATGCGAATGATATCAGCATACCCTCTTGATAATATTGATGAGAAGAATGCAAAAACAATGGCACCATGGGTTTTTCTATTTACAAAGCTGAAACATCTGCAGACTATCTATGGCGTTAATCTAAGTGATGGACAAATCATTGACGTGATTCAACCTGCAACGGAAAAACTGCTAGAAACCCGTTCAGAACCACCACCTGTTCAGCAAGGTGAAAAAGCACACCCTCCAAAAGTCATTGATTGGCGAGATGCTGATGTTGATGGTGATCGAAGACTATCTTCTGATGAGATAGGCGAACTTGTGAACATGCTGAGAGGAAAGCCTGAGAAATTCATGTTTGATAGTGAGGTTGGGATGAATGTTCTTACCATTGACCATCCCGACTTTAGAAGCCGAGTTCTCTTCCTTGCAGATAACTGCAAGATTTGATTTCACTATTGTTCGGATGAATCGCTTTCATATGGAGATAGGACTGGAGGACCCTCATTCACAATGCCGTTCTCTCTGTCGTTCTCTTCTCTAGTCATTCCTCTAAAAGCAGATACAAAGATCGCTACGACTACAAATGTGCAGAAGAACCAAATCGCATATTGAACACTCATTGTGTAGGCAAGAACGAATTCTGGTCCTGAATCCAATCCACCGGGATTGAAGAGTAGCAACAAAAATGCAAATATGGCAGTCACCGCCGCAGTACCCACACTGAAGCCTGTAGTTCGGGATATGTTGATGAGGGCACTTACAACACCCATGTACTGCTTTGGTGAGCTTGTCATGATGAAATTTCCATTTGCTACAGTAAACAGTGAGAGACCAAATCCGAGAACAACCACAGATGCCGCCATAAGGATGATATTAGGCATAGCATATGCCAGGAGGATTAAACCAACTAGCTCTACCACCAATCCGAAGACAGTCTGGTATTTGGCTAATACTCTTTCAGAAATGAATCCTGCCACTGGCCCTGTAATAGAAATTGTTAGCGGGTGAACAACCAGGAAGAGTCCTGTAATTGATTGAGTGAAACCTAAGGCTTCCTGTAAGAAGAATGGCATCAAGAAGATAACTGGGACAAGTCCCATGTATGCAAAGAGCGCAGAGAAGATGCTTGTTGATATCCTTCTGTCTGCTAGAACCTTGGTAGGAATTATGGGGCTTGAAAAGCGACTCTCTCTAAGAATGAATCCGAAGAATGATACTACTATTATTGAAATCAAAGTAACCGAAAGAACGAACTCTGCTGTTGTTGCAATTGAAACATAATAGACAAGGACAAAGAGGAATGTGAAGAAGAGAGTCGCTCCTATCATATCGAATTTAGTTTCCTCAACTCTCTTCGTTTCGGGTATATACTTCTGCATGAGTAAGTATCCAATAACACCAATTGGGAGATTTACAAGAAATATGCTCGGCCAACCATAGTACTGACTAAGGAACCCTCCTATCACCGGACCAAGACCCAAAGCAGCTGCAAGAATAACTGAAATCATTCCTATCGCTCGACCTCGATCCTGAGGTGTTGTGAAGTATGTGATGAGGGCCATACCGTTGGCTGACATTATGCTTGCACCTATGGCTTGGAAGATCCGTGATACTACTAGAATTGGAAGAGTGGTGGATAAAGCACAAAAGAACGACCCAATGATGAAAATAATCATACCCATTTGAAAAACGCGAGTCTTACCTAATCGGTCGCCAATCTTTCCCATGAGTGGCATGAATGCAGTAATCACTAGTAGATATGCAAGGATGACCCATTGGATTGCGTTCATATCAACGCCTAGCTGCATCGACATTGTGAACAGAGACACATTCACGATTGAAGAATCGAGAGCTCCAAGAAATGTACCAAAGCCTACCGCCAGAATAAGAATATGGGTTCCGGGCATCTTCGTAGGAGTTTCTAGCATTGGGTTCTCGCCTGCCTAAGATTAGAGGCACAACGCGATATACCTAACTTAAGCGTATGGCTATGGCTTTCTAATCAAGTAGAGCGTTATACCTTATATCTCATGATGTAGAAATTCTCTAGATACTCCTGAGGTGTTCACAATGAAGCAAAAAAGAAAGACATCGTTTCAGCGTTTTGTTAATGGAGAAATAACAGAAGCAGAGGAAACAATTGTTGTTGAATCATCGATGGAACTATGGCTGGAAGATATGCATCTTGCTTCCTTTGTGTGTAGCCCTGGGTATGAAAAGGAACTCTCACTTGGGTATTTGCTAACTAGTGGCATAATTGAAACGCCTTCAGACATATCCTTTATTGAGATCGAATTGGACCGGTGTGTAATAACTTCTGAACGCAAATCTGATTTTGTTACATCTTTCCTCCTCTCAAAAACTAATCCAGAATTTATTCCTAAAGCAGTATCTTATGACATCAATAACATCAAACCTGTCAATCTCGACTACCTCCGAGAATCTGTCAAGAATCTACAGGGCGGTCAGCACATACACGATGAAACTGGTGCCACCCATGCTGCTCTGATTCAAGAGATTGGAACTGAGACAGCAGTCATCATTGAGGATATTGGAAGGCATAATGCAGTTGATAAGGTGGTCGGCCACATAGCTTCTCTTGGCACTGATCTGAACAGATGTATGCTTCTTGTCACAGGACGACTAACATCTGAGTTAGTTGGCAAGGCAATAGGATGTAACATTCCTTTCATGGGTTCATTTACCTTCGCCACTGATATGGGTATTCAACTCGCAGCAAATGCGGATATTACTCTCCTTGGTTCTCTCAAGAGAAACGAATTCTGGATTTACAACCAAGGCAAACGAGCCCCGTTCCAACTGTAGAACCATATCCGTCGAGGTTTTTTTCCAGATTAGTTGTTTGTTCAGAAAATGGAACCAGAGGTTCTATGATTAGAATCAAGTAAAATATCAGCATATATAATCTTGGATAGCCAGCAGAAAGCAGCGACTGATATGTGTGAGAGGAGGCACCAGTCAAATTATGTTAAGGCTGTCTAGATGTATTTGGGGGTAGATTATTGTGAAATCACGAGGTAGAGGAATTGTAGTGCCATTAGCAATTCTATTGTTGATGTGCATCGCTTTGGTGCCTGCTCAAGTAGCTGCCCAAGGTGAAACGTTTGAACCAACGAGTGTTTCGGTACATGGAACGATCGTAGACAATTACGCGAACTTTACATATGAGATGTTTTTTGATAACACTGGATCCTCTTTCAGCAGAGAGGTGAATTGGTTCTTTGGATTGCAAACAGGAATTAGACTTAGCAATGTTTCAGTGGTCATGGGTGAAGATGTATACTGGGGCAAGGTCATTCCAGAATCAGATGCGATCATAACCTATGAAGAAAGTGTGGAGATGGGGAAAACTGCTGTTTTAGTAACGAGAGGAATAGGCGGCTATGATCTCAGCATGAACGTAGCTAACAACACAGGGGCTACTTTGTGTGTTTTTGTAGAGGGTCTCCTTATACGACATCTCGGACTATATTCTCTAGAGGTTCCTATTGTCACAGGTTTGGAAGTTGATGCAATCTTTGATGCAGACCTGTCTATAATTTCACACTATGGTCCGCTTTCTGGTTATCGCGTTGCTGGATTATCTGACATGATAGCAACTGATATTCCAAACGGTATTCGGGTACGATCTTTCAGTTCAAATATTCGCATCCCCGATTTACTGGCACTGGAGTATGCTCTAGATCGTCAGGAGGGCGGAAGTCAATTAATCACCTACAACAATGGAACAGATAATTTCTTCACATACCTACTGGCTCCAAGTATATCTGAATCTGAAGAGTATGCCCCTCGTGAGTACGTTTTTGTTCTCGACAGATCTGGATCGATGTCAGGAACCAAATTAGAACAAGCAAAGATAGCTTTCAACTCAATGATTGCCGATCTTAATACCAATGATATTTTCAATGTCATTTCGTTTTCCACAAATGTAGATGTTCTCTGGAGTGAGCCATATTCCGCAAGCAGTACGAATATTGCTTCGGCCTAGAGTTATGTCAACAATCTTTTTGCTGATGGATCGACTAACTTCTATGGAGCAGGAATCACTGGATTATCAACTTTCACTGAAGGTGAATATGCGAAAGTAATGCTATTTCTTTCTGATGGTCAACCAACAGCAGGTGAAATTACACATGCTCCAGATATTTTGAGTGGGCTCAAGGATGCAAACTGTGAATGTGTTTCCATATCCACCGTGGCGTTTGGGTCAAATGCTGATGAATCGTTAATGGCAAATTTGGCTTCGCAGAATAACGGATTCTTTGCCTTAATCGGAAATACCGACGACGCGGCCACTAAACTAATTGATTTCTACAAGGTCTGGGCAACGCCAGTTGCAAGCAGTTTCAGTATTGAAAGTACTGGTGCCTCAGAATTCTTCACACTCCAACCATATGGCGGTGTACCATTCTTCAATGGCTCTGAAGTTGTGATATGTGGAAGATATGGGTCCAGTTTATCAATCGAAACCTCTGTTGCATATACCGCTGGAACTGAAACATACATCAACTCCGCATTGGACGGTGGAGATGAGTATCCTCATATTGAACGCATTTGGGCGCAGTATAAGATCTCTTGGATGCTTGAGATGGTTCGATTAGAAGGATCTTCAGCATCATGGCGTGAACAGATAATCGCCTTAGCAATGCAATACGGTCTGGTGGTTGATGGTTATACCGGATTGATTCTTGTTGCTGAAGAGGAAATTGATTCAACTGGAACAGTTACAGAAACTACAACCCAAACCTCAACTGATTATCAGGATTACCCGTATACTGCAGCTCCTCCACCAACGGCAACTTACGCTACAGGGACTCAACCTCCTGCACTGGCAGCGGCTTGGCCTATCGATCCCTTGTGGATTGGCTTAGTTGGAGGTGTCGGATTGGGAATCCTAGCATTGGGAGCTATTGTTATTCTTACGCTGATTAAACGTCAGAGGGCATCATAAGGGCAGAAACTATAGTGGTAGGAGGGGACCCTTTCCCCTCCCTTTTTTCTATCTAGCCAATCTGACAAGTGGAACTCATGTTCATTACGATAAGGTCTTAGGGAGCATCTTATCGCATCATACCATGCAACTCACTCCTGATATCATTGCAGGTAGCATATTTGCCCTTCTTGGCTCCACGCTTTACGCTTTTTCAGTTGTTATTTACAGATCTCAGAGTAAAGAGATCAGACCTCTCTGGATTGCGTCCATAAAGATGTGGGTTGCATTAGGACTCATGACCTTTCTCTTTGTGCTTCCACTGGGCATTGCTCCCTTCGCTGTACCTATTGAGTCAACTCTTTTACTGATTACATCTGTTGTGTTAGGAGCCGTTGTTGGAGACACAGTATACCTAATCAGCCAGGAAAGGATTGGAGTATCATACGCATTCCCAATCTCGATGTCGTTTCCTATTCTCACTTATTTTCTTACCATTGCATTCCTTGGAGAACCACTGATACTGAGTCGACTGGTTGGAGTGGTCCTCGCAGTGAGTGGAATTGTCCTCTTGTCTAGAGAACAAAAGCAGCAAGAAGAAGAAAAGGAGCAGTCCCACAAATTCGATTGGATTGGGGTAAGCTTGGCCATAGTTACAGCGGTTCTTTATGCAGTAGGGACTACAGTATTGCAGGTTGGTGTAACTGATGTGGAGCCAGTTGCCGCGACTTTTATTAGAGCTGTTTTTGGTTCAATTGCTTTTGCGCCAATGGTTGCAATCCTAGTACATCAAGGTATGCCATCTCCAACTAGACGAGCCACGAAGGTAGTTGCAATAGCTGGGTTCTTTGGAATGGCTTTAGGTTCAATACTATATGTTTCTGCTGTAAAATACGCAGGTGCCGCAATTACATCTGTTCTTGCCTCAACAGCCCCACTATGGGCAGTGCCGATTTCAATTTTCTATTTGAAAGAAAGCATCAGTCGTGTTGCGGCTATTGGCATCCTTGCTACAATTGCAGGAGTTATTCTTGTTGTGCTCGGAATCTAAGAACATCGCTATCTTTGATTCCATGAAGTGCCATTTGAATTCCGGATAGGGCTCTAAGGTTACTTGCTGTTTTGACAAGGTCTATCAGTTTTTCATATTCTCTCTGATTAACGTGTGGTGGAGGATTAATGATGAGCTTGTCAATAGTCTCAAGAACATTTTGATTCTTGATGAAACTCTCCAAGTGTTTTATTTGATTAAGCCAGTATGCTGGGTGGCGCACTTGCAGGAGGGCTTTCGCTATGAATGGTCCGGAGTGCTGTACATACATGAACCTTCTTCTATACCACCACGAACTAGGGTTCCTATTATATTGAATTAAGTCCTTGATGACAGTTTCAAGAATAGTTTCAGACCCGATTAGTTCATCGATATCAGTAATAGTTGTTATTAGTGAAAGATTTCTGCTTCGTTGATTAAGCATCTTTGCAATTCTGGTTCGTAGTCTATCGGTCCAAACGAAATCCGGGAGTTGTCCCGCAATTCTAACTGCATCAACAGGCTTGGGACCTGACATAATCATTTCTGCAATACTATCGCTTTCATCATTAATAATACTGATACCATCTTTGCAGTATTTTAGCAAAGCCTTCATTGATTGTACTCTTTCTTTTCTTTGTCCAAAACGAAATCGAGCGGTGAGAAAATGTCGCGATTTTTCAGTTCCTGTTCTCGCCAGTGCATTATATAATTCACCGGATGAATAGCGCCTGTTGTTTTCCAATGCCTTAATCAGTAGATCATCCAAACCTGGAAAGACGGTGCTCTGTAGTACTTGCAGGACTTGTCTTCTCGAATGTCTTGATTCAATGTTATTCCTGATCACTGCTTCGTATGATAGGTCCCCAAGAGCAAGCAAAGTAACGTAGAAATCGTTACTACGAAATCCTCCCTTTTGATATTCTGCCTGAAATCGAACTGATTCGAGTACTCTTGAATCTCCTATTTGTCTTATTCGTTTCAGAGAATCAAAACGAGTACCATAACCTCCGTTGGACATACGAACAAGTTCCCAGAGAAGACTGCTAGTTTCACTCGTACAATTTGGAAAGGCATTTTTTGATCTCTTCGGAATTCGTGCATTTATCACAGTCTTCTTTCCTAGTTGGTCTGAGAATTCCTCAATGCGACATTTTGTTTCCTCTTGAAGTCCGGGCGCATTTGATTTAATTCCTCCATTTACAAGCATCAGAAAACCGTAGTAAGTCGAGTATAGCTCTCTAAGTGATGGGTGTGCGGATAGTTGCTGGATTTCGTCTGTTCGAGCTTTGATTATCTCAGGGATGAACACAGCATATCTCGAAGTAGACATTGCATCTGTATTGAGAAAGAAGGTGTTTCTTGAATCCATTTGATTTTTCAGTTGTTCCATCGCGACAGATTCTGCCTTTGAACGCAATCCTTTCAGACTTGTGGCTTCTAGATCTTTAAAAATACCAAATAACTCAAAATCCAATCCGCGGATAATATCCAATCCCAGAGTATGTACTAATGCATCCCGAACAAATCCGTTTCCAAAGTGTGAGCCAAATCCTTTCTCGATTCTATAGTCCTGAAGGGACCTATTGGTTTCGCATAGCATCCTTGTCCATGTGAATTCGCCTAGATGCCTCTTTACTTCTGATTGAAATGTATCATAGTCCCTATGAAACGCAGATGTTAGTAGGGCGTTGCCCATATCCCCCAAAGATAATCCCTCAACAGTGATTATTGGTACCGTTCATTTTTAGTTGTACAATCTTGGACAGCAGAGTGATGTACTCCCAGGG
>JARGGA010000111.1 GCA_029210805.1 Candidatus Thorarchaeota archaeon | reverse complement strand
ATGGGGAATATGCATCTTGCGAAACTTGCCTATCATTGACCCATCAGTATTGAAAATCACTGCAGTGTTGTAGTAGACTCCAACAGATTCTTCCTCATACATGGGTGCAATTAGAACTAGTTTGTGTTTCTTGGCTAGGGCACTCATTCTTTCTGTGAGTGGGCCAGGTATTGGTTCGGCGTATTTGTACCATCGGCGGTCTTGTTCAGCACAGAAATACGGACCATAGAAAAGCTCCTGGAAGCAGAGAATCTGCACTTCTTGCTGTTCTGCCATCATTGCAAATCCTTCGTGCTTTCGAATCATTTTCTCAATATTCTCTTCAATAGATGCCTCATCACTGACATCGCCTTCCCATTTTGCTTGAACAAGTCCAATCCGAACGTTACGCATCAGTATCTCTCCATCAAAGCAGTACCGTTTGAGTAGTATTCAAAGCTATTCAATCTTTTTGCCCGTTGAATTCTCAAATCAAACTCAGTATTTGAGTAGGAAGTACGTCCCTGTTCTCAAGAGTCACATTGATGATTCTAACATCAGGACGAGACCTAACTTCATCCTGAAATTCTCCCTGCCTGAGTTGAAGTGTTCCAAGGACTCTTCCTGTATCAAGACATTTGCGAACCTCTGGAGCAAACGCAGCAGATTTCAATTCCATTGATGCGATTTCATCGATAATGATTGTGCAATCTGAATTCCTAGCCCTTTGCATTGCGGGTATTGCCACTTCATCAATATGCGCAACACTAACGACGTACTTGCCAACACGAGGCCCTTCAGTCCCCCTGACATGTGCCAGAGTACCAACCACACCATCCACTGTTTGAATAGAGAACCCGACTCTGTATCCGCCAATCCTGAGTTCCAATGTCCAGAATCCTGAGGCTCGTCCTGTTCCTATGGATTCAACCACTTTCTGGATAATCGTGCTCTTTCCAATTCCAGGCTTACCAGTAAGTAAGATATTCATTATTCTGACTTCTAACCAAGTATGGTAATTCCATCTAGTAATATCTTTGTGTCTGGGGAGTGAAAAAACACTATCCTAAACCGATTTATTGAACCGATGCAATTGTTTAGAGAGAATAAATCATAGTGAGAAGGATGTATTCATGCCGTCATATGACTTGATTGTAAAGAATGGAAAAATCATTACCGCAACTGACACAATGGAAGCAGACATCGGTGTTGAGAAGGGCAAGATTGTTGCTATTGAGAAGGATCTTGCTTCAGAGTCTGGCACCACAATCATTGATGCCAAGGGGATGTATGTTTTTCCTGGAGGAATTGATGTTCATGTCCATCTTCAGCTGCCATTCTCAGGCACTATATCTGCTGATGATTTTGAGAATGGTACGAAGGCCGCTGCGTGTGGCGGAGTGACTACAGTCATTGATTTTGCTATTCAACAAAAGGGAAACACCATTATGGATGCTGTAAAGGCGCGACGGGCCGAAGCTGACCCGAATGTTTGCATCGATTACGGTTTGCACGCAGCAATCACAGATTGGAATGAAACAACTCAGGCAGAAATCAAACAGGTCATTGATTATGGAATTCCTACATTCAAGATGTTTATGATATACAAGAATGAAGGATGGATGGCAGACGATGGCATGCTATTCCAGGCTTTAGAGGAAACAATGAAACATGGCGGACACATTGGAGTTCATGCTGAAAGCGTAGACGTACTGGACATGCTTATTGAGAGATATGCCAAAGAGAAAGAAACATGGGGAGCATACGGGCACACACTATCACGACCATGCTACACTGAAGAAGAAGCCATAATGCGAGCTATCAAGTGGGCAGAGGCGACAGGTGGTAAACTCTACATTGTACACATGTCTACTGGCGAAGGTGCAGATGCAGTGCACGCCGCAAAGGAGAGAGGTGTCAATGTTCATGCCGAAACATGCCCACAGTATCTACTCCTAGATGATGAGGTGTTCAAGGGAGAGAATGGACATCTCTATGCAACTTGTCCTCAAGTCAAAAAACCTCATGATAATGAGAGATTGTGGAAAGGATTACTTGAGGGAGATGTTGAAATTGTCGCTACTGATACTTGCACATTCACAACTGAACAGAAGGCTGCATGGAATGGCGATTTTCGAAAAATTCCCTTTGGAATGCCCGGTGTTGAAACCATGGTTCCGCTGATGTACACTGAAGGGGTAAGCAATCGAGGAATGCCATTAAACCAATTCGTGGCACTAGTGAGTTCAAATCCAGCAAAGCTGTTTGGCATGTATCCACAGAAGGGAGCATTAGAAGTTGGCAGTGATGCAGATATACTTGTATTCAATCCCGAGAGAAAAGTGACTATCCACGCAGAGGACCTACAGACCAATTGTGATTGGAGCCCATTTGAAGGCTGGAAATTGCAGGGCTATCCACATGTGACAATATCAAGAGGGAAGGTCGTTGCCAAGGAAGGCAAATTTGTTGGAACCGTAGGCCATGGAAATTTCATTCAAAGGAAACCACATGGAAATCTATAATCCCCCCAGCCAATATCGAATGCGGTTTCTGTGGTGTTTTTATGTAATAGTCAACACTAGTTCATGTAGAGGGCGAGGAGTTACAAATATCCAGAGTAACGTTTCCTCACTAAAATCCTACAAAATGGAGTTGAACTCATGGGGGCAAGTGTGAGTGAAAAAGTTCTTGATTTGATACGTTCATCTGAAATGGTTGGTCCTCAGATCTATGGTAATATGGCCGTAACGGGGCTTGTGAACCAAGATGCTGAGAATTATGGAGATATTCTCTCAACAAACCTGGCACTGGAGATGGGTTTTCTACAAGTTGCAGAAACAGGGAATGTGCCACAATTGAATTTCAATGCAACAAGACCTACCTTGGTTCGTTCTGGTGAGGCAGTTTTGGGAGGTGGAAAACAGGATAGAATCGTCAGACGCAGTGCAGTACATGAAGGCAATCGTGGAGTTGATGTGTTCTGCATCGAAGCAGGTAGATGGTCACCAAGTGATACAAATTGGATTCATATCGATACTCCAGTTTCTCTTCGTCGTGCAATACTTCATGGAGCTAGTCAGCATGATGTTTGGAATAGAGTTCAAACAATGCTGGGAAGAGTGGGAGTGCAATCTAGCACTAATGCATTGGGGGCAGTCTATCAGGCATTGCAGTACGACTTTCAATGGAAAGCAGACAAGTTCAAGATAGTCGATGACCAAGTTGGCATGATCGTGACAATCAACGGCGAAGTTGCTGGGTGTGAGTACTTTGGAGACCAGATGTGTTTTAGTAGAGATTGGAAGAGCATTCTCGGGAATAGCTATGTACCAGAAGTGCAAGAGAATTATGAAGAGAATATGTCGATGAAGGCAGTTCAATCTGGTGTGTCCCAATTCCTTGGGGAACTGGCAAGTGGCGGTAGAGCTGCAGAAGTTGTGCAATATAATGGCGAAGTAGTTTATGCTTGCGCGGTTTGAGGAAAGCCAATGATAGACTAATGGTAAGTAGTCATCCAGATGTTGTATACTTCTCGCTGAAGTTTTACATCTGCTTGAATCAGGCAATGTACTTGTTCAATCTCTACGTTATTTCCATTCTTGTCCAAAATGTATATCTCTTTATTTTTGGATCGCAGTTGAAGATCAAGCTCGTCCGCTAAATAGCGCTTCATCAAACGGAAGCAATCCTTCAGTAGGTCCTTGAAATTATCCAAGTGCGTTTCATAGCCAGTTGGCAAGTAGATACTTCCTATCAGATGATGAATATGATTGCGCTCATTGCAAGTAAGAATATTGCGAGATAATACGTTCCCAGAGTCAGCGTTTCATCATACTTAAATTTGTGATGAAACTCCTTGATCAGTATCATCGAGTCTGATGCAATGAAGAGTAACATCCCAACAAATGGAATGAAACCATATAGAGCTCCTGTCGTTAGCCAAAGCAGGAGAGAGCTGCTTGCTGTGAGGGAAATCATGATTCCATAGAAATATGCTGCTGAAGCAAGCTCCGAGGGGATGCCTTGTTCAGACGTCTTAACGTATCTGAAGTAGAAAAGCAGGTATACCATCAGCATAGCGAAACAGATTACAAAACCTGAGATTGCAAGAATCGGTGCTGAAACCAAACCATGATAGATGAAATTACCAGTGTAGATGAAGTGTGATATCAGGAAGAGCCCTAAACCTGGAAGGATGTTTATCTCCATTCCAACATCACCAAGCCCACAAAAGACCAGTGCAATAGCTAGGCGCAGGTAGAACAGCGTTGACCCTGTGAGAAGCACAAATACCACTGATGAGATGGCTGGTGCCATCTTGATGATTGTTGTCAGAATATTCTTCGTTTCAGACCTAGCACGAATTGCCATGAAGGCGATTGCACATATCCAGAAGACCACACCAAACACTACAAGCGACATGCTTTGCCATTGTCGGTGGTGACCCTTAAGAGTATTGGAAATCATTCGCATTTTGAAAGAAACTATGAAGAGAAAAGGTAAAATCTCACAATTTTTTTGCATCCCTCATTTTGTACATAAATAGTCGTTTTTGTAAAAATACGGACATTTGTTTTAGATATCCAATTGATTATGAAGTCTATAAGCAATTTAGGAATCTATTGCTATTGTATGTATATGATTACTAAATCAAGGTGAAGCTGTGGGAATACGTCAAGCACTTGCGATCGATTGTGAAAAAGTGGTTGGTTTAGAGAAATATTCGTTTGACTACACAGATACATATTCGGCTAAGTACAAGGAGCGATTCAGCAATATCTATGACCAATACTTGGTTGCTGAGGAAGAGGGGGAATTGCTGGCATCCGGTAGAATCATTCCCTTTGAACAGAACATTAGAGGCTGCTGGAAGCATGTGGGTGCATTGGGATCCCTTGCAACCGCTACAGAATCACGAAGACAAGGGATTGCTAGAAATCTCATGGATTGTGGCATTAATCTGATGCACGAAAAAGGATTCGCTTCCAGCCTCCTCTACCCTTTCAATGACTCATTTTATTCAGCATTTGGATTCATAAACTGCCCACCAATTCTATCAATTACTGCGAATCCGAACCAACTTAGAAAATGGAAGATGCCAGTAGGATACTCTGTATGTAGGCGGGATTATTCAGAAGGAAGAGAGGTTTTTCAGAAAGTTCACGATAAATATGTAGAAAAGACACATGGTGCAATTCGGAGGGGAATTCGGCGTTGGGACGAATTATGTCTTGGAAATGATTGTAATCTTGCCTTTGTAAAAGCACCATCCGGAGATATTGAAGGAATAATGATCTATCGGAACACAGGGTATAATCAGTTCGGGGATAACAAGACAGTAGGAACCATGGAAATCAAAGAATGGTATTGTTTGAGTTGCGAGGCAAGAATTGCATTTCTGAATTATATCTATCTTCATAGTGGACAGATCAAGAAAGTATCAATCCCCTTAGACCCTGTAAGCGATGATTATTTTCATTGGGTTGAAGATCGCAATGTTCCAGTCATTCAGGCAAGACGAAGCTACATGATTCGGCTAATCAATGTTGAGTTGGCCCTTGTGGGCATCCCGGTGATTCGAGAGGGATATGTAACGATTGAGATTATTGATCCCTATTGTAAATGGAATAATGGCATATTCAAGCTTGAGAATAGAGATGGGAATCTCGATGTTATGAAAGTCGATGCTGAACCAGAAAGTAAGATGACAATTGAAGCAATCACAGCCTTGGCCTATGGTGTTGCAGATGTTTCAACTCTGAGATGTCTTAAGTGGATTGACGGATTAGTGCCTGATGTTTTTGAGGATTGGTTTGCCAGATGCAATATGTGGATGACTGAGGATTTTTGATTAATAACAGATATATATGCGATTGATTTCTCTTATTCTTCATTGGAGCAATGTAACATGAAAGGATCAAAAAACAGTGCAAGCCTATTCTTCATTGCAGCAATACTGCTAATCATTCAAGCAGGTATCAGTTTAGCAGTTTTCGATGATTGGGTTGGGGGAATGGTTGGGGGAACATTTGCCTTTGTGATGTTTGTGACAATGGCAATGGCTTACAAAGGTGAACTTGCTGCAGTTATGCATACTACAGTAACTGAAACTCCAGATTATGCAACTGGAGGAGTATACCGAACAACTACATCTCGAGATACAGGTGATAGAATCCAGCAAACTCCTTGTTGTGGAATTTGTGGAGGAATTGCAGTAATAGTGGTTGCAGCAATGTTTGGAGCTGACCTAGGTGAGGGAATTATTATGTTGGCACCAGGATTCCTAGCAGGCATTCTAGCAATCATTGCTTCTATTGTCTTCATTGTTGAATACAAGGGACCATGGACAGGTCAGGCGTACTAAGTATCGGGCGTCATATTAGAGCTGAAGATTGAGTACAGTAGTTCGTTTGCCGCTGAGTACTCACTGGTAACAACAGAATCATAGCTAGCAGGAAATGTTTCATCGTAGATTTTTGCAAACTCGTGAAGTTTGTAACGGATATCGAAGGTTTCTTGACTAACGATAAGAGTAACAATTCTCGAACTAGTGTGCTCCATCATCAATGTGAACCCCTCTTGGCTTATTGACCGAATGAGGCCGCTACCTCCCATCAGCTCACCAGAAAATGATGTTATTGCCGAAATAAAACCACTCAGAATTGAACTGTCCATCTCGAGTTTCTCATCAAAGTAATGCACAAATTCAGGAAGACCTGACGCACGACCTAATGCAATAAGTGCATGAACTTCTGGAGAGGGTACATCTTGCATTTCTCTCACAGGATGGAATCCTTCCACACGATCCATATTGACGTCAATCACTGAATCTGGCGAGCTCGGAAGGTCTGTAGGTTTAGAAAGGGATTTCAGACGTTGCTTTGCTGTTGATTCCAAACGTTCATTTTCCAAGAACGCAGCCAAACCAGCTATTCGCTCTAGATCATCTTCTGCCCCAAGTGTGTCGCCTCCGTGAATTCTGATTTCACTCCGGAGAAGAAGAGCTTCTGCACGAAGGGAATTCATTTCCTGTTCTTTTGCAATCTGAATAAGATTGTCAAGATGGTAAGCAGAATTTACTAGATATTCTTCCTTTTTTGATCTACTAAAAGCCCCGAGATATGTTCTAACAATAGCTAGTATTGAGCGTATAAGCCATTCGAAGAGATTGTTATCTTTGGCGATTTTCATTGCTCTACTAAGTGATTTGATTGACGCACTAGTTTTCTTCCCAGCTCCTTCAAAGACTCCTTTCGCATGATAGTATGCGGCTTTGTCTTTGGGACTGTCAGATGCAGATGAAAGACGCTTTGCCTTCTCCAAGTATTCTCCGACGCCTTCGAGATTTCCTGTACGTGTGAGAAGGATTACCATCCAAGTGTATGGCTCGATTATCTCTACACCAGTGTCATGGTTTAGCTTTACTGCTTCACTCATGAATTCTATACTTTCTTCATGTCGACCAAGCAATGTTGTTATTTCACCCATGTTCGCCAGAACGAATACACGGTGTGCATCCATCTCAAGATACTGCATTGCTTCTTGCAGATACTCTAGTGCATCTTCCAATCGTATTGCGTTAAGCATTAGAGACCCAAGATTATTGAGAGCAATTCCCAATCCAACTCTAGAGGCAATTCCTCTGCTTATCCGAAGAATACGTTTGTAGTGTATCTCAGCCTCATGAAAATGACCTTGCTGGCTTGAGATTCTACCGCGAAGGTTTTCAGAGAGAATAAGCACAGTTTGTCGATCATTAGTATGTGCAGCAGTTTCGAGAAATAGTGCCACATTGAGAGCTCGCTCCAACTCGCCAACGTGACAAAACAGGACGCCAGTAACATACATTGCATAAACTGCTTCAGGTATAGGGCTTTCAAGTTGATTGGGGTTTGATTCCAGCAGGCTATCAAGTTCAATTATGCTTGCTATAACACCTTCATCCTTCTTGAGGGCTCCTAGGAGGATTCGCGTACTTATTAGGCGGATTCGCTCTTCCAGTGATGAATTATCATTGATTACGGTTTCCAATTTATTGAGAATCTCTCCAATTCCATCGGCATCAGAAATGGTGGATAGGGCAATTGCTCGCATACTAAGCACAGCAACATCGTCCGAACAGTCTGAAAGGGCAAGCCCTTGGGCGAATTTCCCTCTGTCAATACATGCCTCCAAACCAAGAATAAGAACATCCGAATTAGGTTTCTTCTTTTTGCACTCACGTTTTGCCAGAGCAATTGCTGCGTCAGTAAATGCTTCAAACGCCTGAACTTCGCCATTCATCCTCGTTTCAGTATCTGTGAGAATTTTTCCCCAGGGAATACTCTCTCTATTGAGTAGGTGAGCGAATTCCTTTGGCACGGCGTCTTTTTTCAATTAGCATCCACTCCTCTTGATGTGCGATTGCAAGAGGTTCCTCTCGCCAATAGGGAAATGGAATCTTATTAGACTAGCTCGTTTAGAAATAAAAGAGTGGGGGAGAGACCCCACCTTATTCTTTCAATCCGTTGAAAGCATCAACCACCAATTGTCGCGGAGTTTCGATATCTCCAACAATGGCAATCTTTTCCAAATCTATCTCTCCTAATCCGCGGTCCCTACCCTCCTGAAGAACAGGATTCTCCAGAGGATTAAAACCAACTAAATGCATTCCGACAGCCTCAACCGCAAAAGCGTCCCTACCTACCAAGAGAACATTCGGAGATGCAGTTATTCGTTTCTTCTGAAATCCCAGGTAAACATTTGTACCATCCAATACGGCTAAGTCTATACCGCCAACAGCCTCATACATATCTGCGAGTGCGGCAGGGAGCTCTTTGTGGAATCTACGTTTGTTTTTATCCAATATCAAACCAAGCAGATTCTTGATGATAGATCCGAGGTTCATCACATCCTGCATTCCTGCTTCTTCGTACCGCCGGGGAACATGAGTACTGATGAATGTATTCGGTTCTAGAAGTACATGAGAGAAAGGTGCGCGCTCTCCGGCGACCTGAACCTCTTTTATTTTGGGATCATCTGAGAGATTGAACGGAACGACTTTTTCACTATAACATTCATTCCATATCTCTAATCGATCTTGCCCAAGTCCCGCGCCGCTGTTAGATTCCGCAATTAGAATCTCAGGTGACAGATTGAAAGAGTCAATGATGGAGTTGATAATATATG
>JARGGA010000109.1 GCA_029210805.1 Candidatus Thorarchaeota archaeon | reverse complement strand
CCATGGGTCGATGTTTCGAAGCTCGTTGGCAATTGCGGTCTTGCAACCGTCAACCACGACATACGCAAGTACGAAGGGTAGTCGCTTCAAGGAGGACTTGCCGCTCCATCCAGCTATCGTGAATGTATGCACGACGCCAGTTTGAGCTAGTTCGACCCAGACCGATTTTTCCAGATTACAATCCAAATTCCAGCAGTTGACCCTAGGTGGGAAGAACTTGTCGCCACACTTGGGACATTTTGTTGCCATGAACTTACCATCAACGAATCCCTTGCCAAGTTTGGATACCTCCGCGTACTTCCAGTAGTACAACTGGTCGTAGTGGAGAAAGACCTTGAACTGGTCAGTTTCGGTATCATAGTCGTAGCCCATGAAGCCGATTCCAGTTTCCTTGACATTGTTTCGGAACTTGTCCGACTTCTTTACATCCCACTTGACTCTAAGGGGAATATCATGCATTCTCTTATCCTCCATCTCTATGGCCTCCTTAGAATGAAGTTTGAGATACTGGTTCCAGTACCTGCATGACTGTTGACAAGACCAGTATTTGCGTCCTTGACGTAGGTCTTGGAGCTCAAGTGTTTCTTTGGAGCGGTGTCGTTAAGATGATACATGCACTCAAGGGCAGACATAATTCCAGTCGCGCCGACAGGATGTCCATAGCCCATGAGACCTCCACCCACATTGGTTGGCACATCGCCGTCCATGAAGGTTCGCTTCTCGCGAATGAAGTCTTGCGTGGTGTCCTTGTCGCACCAGTGGAGTGCTTTGTAAATCTGCACTTCTGAGGAACTGAAGGCATCGTGAATCTCTGCGACGTCGACTTCCTTTGCAGCATTCTTGTACTCAATGCCAGCCATGTCGTATGCATCCTCACCAGATTTTCGGCAAGCTGCAAACTCGGTCATGTCTGGGTAGCCTTTGCCGTATTTTTCATTCCAGCCGGGGAAGTCAATACGATCTCCGGCACGAATGGTGCAGCTGCTTAGACCGGCACCATCGATAACAACATAGTTGTTTGAAGCATGTTTCTTTGCCCAATCTTCTGAGGTGACCAGTGCAAAAGCACCACCACGGCTCATCAGACAGCAATCGAACCTCTTCAGTGGGTAGCTGATAAGACGACTGTCCATAATATCCTGAACATCCAATTCCTTCTTGTAGAATTCAGATTCAGGGTTGTTGAAGTCACTGCGATACCACTGTGCCTTTGGATTATCAGCAGCATAGTTTCTGTTCTTCAATGCAGCCATGGCAAAGTCTTCTTCAGTGAGATTGTTCTCTTTCATGAACTTGTATGCCATCGCGGCATAGTAGATTGGATAGATACCACCGGCTAACGCCTCGTAACGAGTATCCGATGCAAGTGCAATGAACTCCGAACCCTGTGATTGAGTTACGTTGTCCATAGTCTCCCAACCGTAGACACCGACACAATCAAACATACCGGATTTGACCGCCATGAAAGCAGTATAGAGGGCAGACCCTCCGGTGTTTCCTCCATTTTCTATCCGCACATGGGGCAATCCGACTAACCCAAGGTGGTCGTGTATGACCCAATCCAGATTGTGGGGAACGAATCCACACAGTTTTCTGGGCACAACTGCTTGCCAAAGTGCACACTGAAATGCGAGTAGACCATAAAATCAAGGTCACGGAGAGTAAAATCAGGTATCTCCTGTTGCGTTTCAACAATACAGTTGGCAGCCATAGCCTCTGGGGTTATGTGCATGGGATAGTCGAATGGAGTTGCCGCACCGCCTGCGATACAAACTTTTCGACTCATTTTGTAATCCTTTCCTTCCTACCCCACTCCTATATGTGAAGAGGGGTCTGATTCTCTAAGTCAGACCTTCTGATTCTAGTACTTATACGTTACTTAAGGCAGAATATGATGTTCACAATGTTTCTTAGAGAACCGTTAGATTTATCCCTAGGTCCCGTATAGCGCTCTTTTGATACTCAGTTGTGGGGAGATATTCATATGAAACAGATTTGCAGTATCATATTCATAGCACTATTCCTTTTAATGCCGCTTATGTGCATACAAGGGGAAAATCCTCTGTATGAAGATGCAGAGGGTTCAAAAAAGGAGCTTTTTCTGGTAGCGGAATATGAACTCCATGAACCTATCCTTATCGAGAGTAATGCAGAGTTTGCAGCCCAAGCCTTGGCAGATGGTTAGAGTGGAATTGGAATCCCAGGAAATCCATACATAATAGAGAATCTACTTGTTAACTACACACTTGATGATGGAGTTTGTACTTCTGGAAATACCTTTTGAATCAGTTCCTCCATTGATAATAATCGCAGTGCTATTCATCTTTGGTTTCCTCATGGGAACCCTCGCACAGATTCTTACTCAGCGAGTGATGATAGATGTGATTCCTAACAAGATCAGGAATAGTGTATACTCTCTCCAGCCCACCCTTGTAATGATTGTAGCCATCCCCCTTATGCTGATCAGTGGGGATATGATCAGTCGATTAGGCTTCCCGCCTGTATTTGTCATACTTGCAGGACTAGCAGTCATAGGCGTCCTACTGATTAGAGAGGCATTCAAGCACCCAATACCAAGTGCCAGTGATATCAAGGATTCAGTACAGGATGAAGAAGAAATCCAATTGATAGGTGAACCCCTGCAAGAAGAATCATGAGAGTTGGTGAGCTATTCGGGGGAAATCCTCGGATAGCACTAAATCCAATGTCGTTACTAACTGATCTGCATCGTCTTTCGAGAATATAATGGGAGGTTTAATCTTCAGAACATTACGCATCGATCCATCAACACTCATGATAACTCCAAGGTCACGCATTCTGTTCACTATGTACTTTGCTTCCTCAGGAGCTTCAGTATGTATATCACCCGGTTTGGTAAGTTCGACACCAAGGAATAGCCCGTAACCTCGGACATCACCAATCAAAGGATGTTTTTTCTGTAGTTTTTCAAGCTCTAACTTGAGGTATTCTCCCACAACCCTTGCGTTTTCCTGCAGACCTTCAGATTCTATGACATCGAGTACAGCTAGTCCAACGGCACAAGAAACAGTATTCCCTCCAGTTGTACTAAAGAACTCCATGCCATTGTTAAAGGATTCAGCAATCTCAGCGGTGGTGACAACTGCTGCAAGTGGATGACCATTCCCTATTGGCTTTCCTAATGTCACAATATCAGGAATAACTCCTTGAGTTTCAAAGCCCCAGAAGTGAGTACCCATTCTACCAAATCCAATCTGCACTTCATCCGCAATGCAAACTCCTCCTGCTTCACGAATATACTTGTACACGTATTGTAGATACTTTGGCGGAAAGACAATCTGCCCTGCACAACTCATTACAGGTTCACAGATGAAAGCTGCAACTGGATGCCCTCTATCTGCAATCCACTCTATGCCCGTCTTTACATCATCCGCATGTTTCATAGCGGCTTTCTCATCTTTCCCATAAACACTACGATATGGATCGGGGTCGATTACAACGATTACATTATCTGGCGGTCCACTCCCACCTTCACCTGCATGCTTGTATGCGCTTAGTCCAACGAGATTGTCAGTGTTCCCATGGTATGCACCTGTCAACGCAATGAAACCATCTCTTCCAGTGTGAGCTTTTGCAAGTCGAATAGCCAGTTCGTTTGCTTCACTACCGCTATTAACGAAGAAACAGACACTCAATGGGTCCGGAAGAGTTGCTGCTAGTTTCTGGGCGTATAGTGCAAGATTGTCATGTAAATAGCGAGTATTTGTATAGAGGGCTTTCGCCTGATCATGAAGCGCTTTCACAACTTTGGGGTGTGAGTGACCAACATGTGGCACATTATTTACACAATCAAGATACTGGCGACCATCCTCATCATAGAGATGCTGCATATATCCACGCACCATCTTGATTGGCGTTTCATAAGAAACACTGAGATTCCTTCCAAAATGCTTTCTACGAAGTTCCAGTATCTTTTCAGCACTCATCTTTTTTGGAGGAAAGATACTGGGTGAGAATCCTATGATTAGATTGGGATCAGGACAGATACTTGTCCAGAGGTTTCTCTGACTGGGCCAACATACACCGAAGTAATCGCCTTCAAAGTCAAGCATATCCAAAATTACCTGAAAATGAAGATGAGAGGGCCACCCCCCATTTACCGGATACTCGCCAATCCTACCAATCTCCTGACCCCAAACGATAGTCTGCCCAATTTCGATTTCTTCTATAGATTCAAGACTAAGATGTCCATAGAGAGTATAGAATGGAGTACCATCGCCTGTTCTATGCTCAAGAACAATAGTGGGTCCATTATCAAACGGAAGGTCATTGTTCTTGATTGAATGAACTACACCATCAAGTGGGGCAAAAATCGGAGTGTCACTCCTTATGAAGAAATCCAGTGCAATATGAACAGTCCTAGATTCGCTCATCTCTTTTGGTGAGTACTGTGAAGCTGCATATATCATTCTAGCCTCATTGTATCGACCAAGTCCAAGATTCGATTTTTCTTGCAACAGTTTTGATTCAATCAGTGCAATGAATTTTTCCGGATTCGAAACCTCTTCGGGAGCACCATAGTCCTTACTTCCTACACTCAAGTCAATTATGGACGTATTCGAATAATCGAAATTGGATCCTAATAACGGGAAGAATAATTTTTGATTTTGGTTTAGCCACGCGGTAACCTTGTCATTGTTCGGATGAGGGGAGAATCCACATGCTTCTCGAAATTGATACCATGCCCGGTTTGGATGGATAGGCCTTAACCTCTTGAGAGTATCCAATACAGGAACAGCAGATATTGCAAGATACTCATTATCTGGTTCTTCTGATAGTTGATACACTTGAATGCATATACTGGTAATGAGACGTTGACATATCATGGGAAATAGAAGTTCTATTTCTTCATCCATTAATGGAAATTGCTGATGGTATCCTGAAATAACAGATGCAGCCGCCGACAGAGGATCGGGCTTGTCAAGAATTGCATACGCTGTTGCGATAGCGAGTTCAAAGACTGTGCATGTGTGAACCATATCACCAAAATCAAGAAGACCGAATTGACGAAGCTCATTGGACCATCCATTTCCAACAAGCACGTTGTAATCGTTGCCATCATTGTGATTTACACTTGTCCTCAATCCCCGTATTTTGGGAACCACCTTTTCAGAGAACAATTCATTGAAGTGATCAACCAGGGCACGAGTTTCATCTTCTACAATCAATCCTCTATATTCTGCAATCAATCCAGAAGAGTTTTTCAAGTCCCAATAGAAATCACGGTGCGTTGCAGGATGGTCGAAGATTTCCAATGCTTTGCTAAGTGACCCCATAATCATTCCAAAATCTTTCAGAAGCTCAGGTGTGTGAGGATTCACCTTTGCAAGAGGGAGTCCAGGGAGGTATGTGAGAAGGCGAACAAAGTGGACATCTCCTTCACTATCAGGAACCAGAGATATTTCATCCCCAGTAGTTGAGGGAATTATAAGTGGTGATAGAAAAGGAAGATCCATCTCGGCGAGATGATTCATCGCGGCGTTTTGAAACTCAAGTGTTTCACGCTTTTCGGAAGTAGCGGCTATCTTCAGTATGTATGCAGGAACCTCATCTTTCTTGAGAAGGTAGTTGCGATCCCTCTCGCTAGGTAACTCCTCAGCAGTAGTTTTCAGTCCATACAATTCAAGGACAATGTGAGTGGCATCTTCCGCAGAGAATTCTGGTCGAGCTCCATCCTTTTGTGACAAATTATGTCCGCCTCAGTCAATTACAGATTGAGAGTCACATAAATAATGACCTAAATAAAAGGAGGTTTCAGTCCGAAACGCCTATTCGTCTTTAGGTTTTTCATAATCTAGTGAGAAGGTGTCCCCAATCCATTCTGAAACATCTACTTCTGAAGGGGACCTTGGCATTGCGCCTCTATCTGGATTCTCCTTTCGCCTTAACGCCATTAGCTCTGATAAATTATCAACTTTGGTTATCTCACCATCTTCAATATGAAGTTCAAGTACTGTCTTGAATGCCATCGGTCGCTGGAACCCCATATGGACATACATCTCTTGTATGAAATCCTTGGCAAGCAGGATTGTACCAGTAAAAGACGTTTTCAGATGGAGTTTGTTGTATCGAAATTTGAAGAAGTTTTCTGAAGCTGATGGAACAACACCGTTAATCGGACCAGCCTCATGCACGTTAACATCCATTGCATCCAGTAGAAGTTCGTTATCAACACAATCATAGTACATGACAAAGCCTCGCCAGCATGCCGTACAGCTTGAAAACGGTTGCATTCCAAAGGACTCTGGGGTGTAGAGACCCTCTCCATCAAGACCTACAAGACTATACAATTCTCCTTCATATCGGAACTCATCCGCCATCTGAGCAGTCATTGTTGTTCAGCCTGCATTATTTCTGGAAAGCACATAAAGTAATGCGGTAAGTTCATCCTTCAACTCTAGGAAAGGAATCAGTAAGTCGGATTTCATTGGTATCACGATATGTATCCATGACGAACATTGTAAGGGTCTTATCAACTGCTGGCATTTGTCTGAGAAAATCAACAATGAAACTATTCATCTCATCAACATCATGAGTTCTTACTTTCAACATTACATCATATTCACCACTAAGAACGTGAACGCTTTGAACCAGAGGATGTTGTGCAACCTCATCACAAAATTCTCTCTGTGAGATTACTGTTTTTCTGCCAGGAACCCTGTATCTAACAGTTATCAGAACCATTGCAACAGTAGGACGACCAACCTTGAAGCCATCAAGGATAGCCGCAAAGCCTTTGATTACTCCCGCATCTTCCAATGCCTTGACTCGATTGTGGACTGTCGAAATGCCTTTCCCAATCTCTTTCGATATCTCTTGGTATGTCATTCGACCGTTCTTTTGGAGTAGAGTTAAAATCTTGTAATCAAATCCATCCAGTTTCATCCTAGTTTTTTCTGAAGATTTTTCAGTCATGTATCAGAATTCTGGAAATAGTTGAAATATCTTCCGATATTTCTGGATAACCCATATTATGCTAAGAAACGATGAAAGTTTCAATACCATAGGTGAAAACTTTGGATGGAAAGCAAACAAAACCTGAATTTCTCAGACTCATCTTCACTTCGATACTAGGTGCTACACATAGTATCGAACTGGCTTATGATCGCAAAGAGGAAGTTTTCGAAGATGGCGTATTCTTTGATGGTTCCTCCGTTCGTGGTTACGCTGATGTTAATTCCAGCGACATGCTCCTTCATCCAATATACAATAATCCGGTCCTAGCAACATGGGACCCTCTAATGGAAATAGTACCATGCTCGGTTCATCACGTATCAGGCTCTCCCCACATGAGCGACCCCGTCAACATCCTTAGACATGTTTCAGATAAAGCCCTAGAGAAAGGATATGTCATGATGGCAGGATTTGAGCTCGAGTTTTTCCTCCTTGGGTTGAAAGACGCCATGGTGCAGCCAGCGGATAAGGCCGGATATTTCGCAACAACTCCCGCGGACAGGGGGCTTCAGTTCCGGCGTGATGTAATGATGTCCCTTTCAGGCATGGGAATAGGAACAACAACCCATCACCATGAAGTTGCTAATGGACAGCATGAGATTGGACTGAAGCATGGACCCGCCTCAGATACCGCAACCTCTCTAATGCTTGCTAAACATGTGATTGCAGAGCTGGCAACTCGAAAAGGATTGACTGCAACATTCATGGCGAAACCTTTTGTTTCCATGAATGGCAGCGGTATGCACATTCATCAAAGTATGTGGACGGATGATCTCAGCTCCAACCTATTTGCCACAGATAAAGCATCAGAAGTATCGGAAATCGCAGGTCACTATGTAGCGGGGATTCTTGAGCATGCAAGAGCACTATCAGCCATTGTTGCACCTACAGTCAACTCATTCAAAAGATTGGTTCCCGGTTTTGAAGCACCTACAAGGATTGCATGGGGCCCTAGAAACAGAACAACTATGATGAGAATACCACACTTCAATGGGTCCGCAAGAAGCGCGAGGGTGGAATTCCGATGCCCTGATCCCTCTTGCAGTCCGCATCTCGCGCTTGCGGCTATTCTAGCGGCAGGCATGGATGGAATAACGAACAAAATGGATCCACCTGAACCAACTGAGAAGGATCTGTTTCATGGTGTCACAGATGTCGAAACACTACCTGTTTCACTAACAGATGCTTTGGATGCTCTTCACAGTAATTCTCTTCTCCTTGATTCGCTAGGTAGTCGAGTTATTGAAACATACCTCACCCTGAAGAAAGCAGAATGGTCACGCTATATTGATAGTACTGACGATCCTGGACCATTCGAGGTGACAGATTGGGAGATTGAAGAATATCTCCATTGTAACTAGACCAAGAAGCCCTATCTGTGTGAATCTCCTCGCAGTTGGGGCTTCCAACTCCTTCAACTGCTGTACAGAATCGCCATATAAATGACAAACGGATGGATTCATCGATGTTTTTCGATTTTTCGAACAACTCAATTCGAGATTATCTTATATTCAATTTCTATCCGAAATAGTTGACCAATGGGACCGTGACTAGAAAATATTAAGCTATGCTTGACTATACTATATTCCAGTTTTCAGTTCCAAAAGAACGGAACGTAGAGGTAACCAAAATGCGAGCCAGCCGTGAATCAATTCTCATATTGAGTTTCATCATTCTTCTTACAATTCCAGGAATTTTTTCTGATTTCTCCGGAGAACCTGTTGCACTGAACCAACAAGACTCCGTTTACGAAAATAACATAGGACCATCAGCAGAAGACAACTTTCTGGATAGGTCGCCTATTCTTGCAGAGATACCCTCCTCAACCACAGGGTCAGGATTGCTCATCGGAGTGAAAGAGTATGCAAACGGTACGTTTGTAGGACGCACAGCATACGGCAATGATACCTCAACGTTCTATACACAAATATTCGATATTCCTGAAGGATGGTACACAACCTCAATCACGGCAATTAGCTCACAGATGTATCATCTCAGAGATTGGGTAGAAAATGGTGCATTTTCATCAACAGTGGATCCATGGGTTTACGATGATAGTGGAGATACTGTAGGTGCTGTTTCAGGTTCGTACAATATCGGTGAGTATATTGAGATCACTCGTGTTTCTGGTGGAAAGGTCAAGTATGATTACAACGGAGAATGGGTTCAATCTGTAGATGTGACCGAAGGAGGAACAGCATC
>JARGGA010000110.1 GCA_029210805.1 Candidatus Thorarchaeota archaeon | reverse complement strand
GCAAAAGAATACACAGCTCAGTCCATGCTTCAAGAGAATCAGGCATCTGCTTAGTAGCTTCCCTGAGGAGTTCTTCCGCCTCTTTGTTGCTTTTCTTCTGCATGTGGACGCGTGCGGCCATTATCCATGACTTGACTTCTCTTGTCTTACCTGTGGGTTCACGATTATCAGATGCCAACTTTCCCTTCCACCGCGTTCTCCTATACCAATCTACTCATGAAACCTAATTAGGATTCTGTCTGAGTGAAGATGCAGTTCTGAATTGGGTTGTCGGCAAGAGATAAATGGTAGTTCAGATGAACATTCGAATTAGTGTGGTGCAGCATGAAGGTTCTAATTACTGGAGCTACTGGTTTCATTGGTCGGAAACTGGTTGCCAAATTAATTGCCAATGGTCACGAAGTTGTCGCACTTGTAAGAACCAGCAGCAACACTTCTGCTTTACCTGATGTGGTTGATATCAGAGAGGGTGATCTGTTTGATATACAATCATTGGAACCATTGCTTGGTGATGTTCAGGTTGTGATTCACTTGGCTGCATATTTTGATTTCTACCCATCAGATGTGGATTTGCTATACAGAGTGAATGTAGAGGGAACCAAGAATGTGATGAATGCCTGTATCGGTACAAATGTCGAACGGTTCATCTATGGTTCCACGGCAGAAGTCACAGGACCTGTAAGATATCCTCCCGGTAATGAGGATACAGAACTTCTTCCGCAGTTTGATTATTCAAAAAGCAAGAAGATGGCAGAGGAAGCCATTCGTGAGATCACAAAGGATACCGAAATGAACCATATCATTCTACGACCAACAGGTGTTATGGGCGAAGGGGATACCTATACCGCGCTCGAGCTTCTACAAGCTCTCAATAATGGCGAAATCCCTGTACTCCCCGGTGATGGCGAGAAACATATCATGTACACTCATGTAGATGACGTCGTTGATTCTTTTGCAGCTGCAGTGACATCTAATTCAGCTATCAACAACACACTCCTGATTTGTCCCAATGAACCAATGAAGTACAAAGAAGTCATCACTTTTCTCGGTGATGCTTTGGGTGTAAAACCACCGAAAAGAAGAGTACCTACCAGTCTTGCCAAGATAGGTATAGGCCTCATGGTCCCGATAAAGAATAGAAAGCGGACAACATTTCTTTGGCATATGAAAACAATCGAAAGCATGGACCAAGAACGATGGTACTCAAATGAAAGAGCAAAACGTCTTCTTGGGTGGAGTCCGAAAGTCACCATGAAGGAAGGTCTTGAAAGGCAAATTGAGTGGGCTTGGAAAGAAGGACTTCTTGAAAAGAAAAAGATGTGATACAACATGGATCCTCTACTTGGACTATTACTTATCATTGCGCCAATTATCTTGGCTTTAATCATGCTCATCGTATTGCATAAGGCTGCGGATACTACAGGAGTTGTAGTGTGGTTCGCTACAGTTGCGATTGCAGTTGTAGCGTTTCAAACAGATGTTGGAGTCGCGCTAACTGCAAGTGTAGTTGGAATAGTTCGATCGTTTCCAATATCACTGATGGTGCTTACATCCATTCTCATGATGACGTATATGCAGGAGACAGGTGCACTATCAAGACTAATTGTCTTCTTCAAAACTTTGGGTGGTGGAAGCAGACCAATGCAGATTATGTTAATCAGTCTGGGGTTAGGTCTCTTCCTTGTTGGAATAGGTGCAACCCCTGTTTCAATGCTCCCTCCAGTTATGCTTGCCCTAGGATTCTCCCCTCTCGTTGCAGTTGCTTTACCATCAATAGGATATGATCCACTTACAACCTTTGCACTTCTTGGAGTTCCAGCACAGGTCTTCACCGATGTTTACTCTTCCGTTTCTGGTACCGCAATTGATCTCTGGTTTGCAGGATCGATATTCGCTGCATTCATGCCTGTTGTGTCCGTTGGAATTGCGGTTTCGATGCTTTGGATTGCTGGAGGCAAGAAACTTCTCATGAATAGAGAAGGACTGTTTCTTGCAATTTTGGCTGGAGGTACAGCAGGATTTACTGCGATAATTTGTAATCTTGAAATTGTAAACCTCACTCGTCTAACCAATGTGATTGCAGGAGCTGCTGTTCTGGGAGTGCTTTTCGTGTACAACAAAACAAGAAAGAAGCCATTTCTTGATCGGGAACAGCTAGCCGAGGAGGATCATGAAATTGAGAAAGGAATGAGTCTGCTTCGTGCAAGTATTCCCTGGATTATCCTTGTTGCTCTTTCATTACTTACTACTCTTGTCGATCCTATCAAACAGCTCTTGGCAGTCCAGATGGACTTAGCAATTAACTTTGGGCAATATCAGACAGCTGAACTTGTCATCAGAGACTATGTTATCAGCACGAAGTTTCTCTGGCAGGCATATACTCTGATGCTTATTGCTACGCTTGTTTCAATGCCATTTTTCAAGAATGACAAAACCGTGTTGAAGAATACTTTCAATAAATTTATTAAAAGAGCTCCCCGGCCTGTTCTGGCCGCAGCCATTTTCTTTGCCATGGCTGAGGTTCTGAACTTCAGTGGTTTTATTCCAGACGTCGGAGGAATTTGGATATTCCCCGCTGACCCAACAAACAATATGGTCTACCTACTGGCATCTCTTACATCAACCTCACTTGGTACTGCTTATCCATTGACAGCAGCATTTCTAGGGCTATTAGCTGGGTTCATCTCAGGATCGGAGACCTCTGCTATTGCTATGTTTACAAACTACCACTATCAGGCCAGTACTGCCATAGGAGCGAATGCTGTTGTGGTAGCTGCCTCGAGTGGAATAGGTGGTGGCTTAGCGAGTGTATTGAGTCCTGCAAAGATTCAGAATGCCGCAGCGGTAATCGATCAGATTGGAATAGAAGGACAAGTCATTCGGTATGGTGCAGTGGTTGCCATATTGATGACAACAATGGTCGCGATAATGACGATGCTGTGGGCATTTGCCTAGCCATAGGGCCCCTTCTGGGCCTTTATCTCATCAACGTTGCTGCGATAATGAAATCATTATCGTGTAGACCGTCTATTGCATGCGTCCATAGAGTAAATACAACTCGATTCCATTGAATGAATATATCCGGATGGTGATCTTGTTCATCAGCTAAAACTCCAACTCTGTTAACAAATTCCATCGCCTCTCGAAAATCTTCAAACAAAAATTCCTTCTTGATTTTCTTAATACCGTCTTCCTCTATCTTCATCCAATCAGTAACCTGCGGCAGCAACTCCTGAATCTTCGGTTCCTCTAGCGGCGGCATGCCCCCTCTGCAAGGAACGCATTGCAATGAAGCAAGATGTTTGGTTTCATCCCTCATTGTTTATCTCACATAGGTACAGGCTGTAATTTCACTTATGGGATTTTTGGAAGTCGTTGCATCGTATTATGAAAGCGCAAGTATATGAGGCAGAAAGCCGCTTTGACCAATTATGCTCGATAAAGTTGTGGCGAGAGTATATGCTGATACCACCGGGAAATATGGTGGAAATTTCGGAGCTGTTGTTCTGGACGATCAGGTTGTCATGATTGATTCTGGCATGGTTCATCCACACATGACCCTTGTAAAGGAATGGGTCGCAAAAGAATTCTCACTTCCAATAACGAAACTTGTCTATACGCACTCCCATGCTGATCATGTATTGGGAGCTCAAGGTCTTGGTGAAGCCAGTCGAATCGGTTCTGAACCTATGCAGCAGATATGCCTTATGAACATGAAGGACCGATGGAAGAAAGACACTCTTCTCAAAGGGTATGAACAAAGAAAGGAAGAACGGCCAGAAATCTGGAATGCACTACAGTCTATAGAAATACAGCTTCCAGATATAACATTCAAAGATAGACTTGAGATTGGCATTGGCGACGAACTTCAGGTACGTCTTTTAGGAGGGCACACTTCAGGTTCATCGATTGTCATTGTGGAACCCGAACATATTGTTTTCATTGGTGATCTTATCTTCAATGGAGTGTTTCCTTATATTGGGGATTCAAGCTGCAATCCGGATCGATGGATAATGGCACTCCAGCATGTTCTTGAGGGAGATTACACTCACATAATCTCAGGGCATGGACACGTGTGTACCAATACGGAGCTCGAATACCAAATTGAGTTCTTCCAGAGCTTTCGGGCATCTGTAAAAGAAGCAATCAATGATGGAATAACTCATGATCAATACTTCAAGGATGGACATATGCCACATCTCTATGACGAGGGTGTTGAGGGTAGAGCTCCTAATGCGACTGAATTCATGTTCAAATTTTACTCGTGAGGAATGCTTGTTTGAAACTGCTAGAGAAAATCAAAGTTGGAAGTCTTGAGCTTGAAAACAGACTGGTTATGTTGGCGACTCATCTTGGATACTGCGAAGCTGACGGATTCATCAATGAACGAGTAATTGAATTTTACAAAGAAAGGGCAAAGTATCGCCCAGGATTAATAATCGTTGGAGGATGTTTCACTGAGCATTTCGGAAGAAGCGGACTTTCCATGATTGGAAACAGTATGTATGATCATCTTCCAGGTTTATCACAGCTTGCCGAATCAATTCACAAATACAACGTACCGGTTGCCGCTCAACTATACCATGCCGGTAGATATTCTCATGAAATGTTCATAGGCGCCCAACCTGTTTCTGCGTCATCAGAATATTCACGTCTTTTTAGAAGCAAACCTAGACCTCTCACATTGGATGAGATTGCTGGCACCATCGATAACTTTGGATTATCTGCTGAGCGCGCGAAGGAAGCAGGGTTTGATGCCGTAGAGATAATTGGGTCTGCAGGATACCTCATTAACCAGTTTCTGGCTCGAGCAACTAACAAAAGAAAGGACGAATACAATGGTGATTTCAGAAACCGCGCAAGATTCGCCATCGAGGTCGTAGAATCAGTTCGAGAGTATGTTGGTGATGATTTCACAATCCTCTATCGCATGAGTGGAAACGATTTTGTCGAGAATGGCACAACTCTCGAAGAAAACAAACAGCTAGCTCCTTGGCTCGTAGAGGCTGGTGTTGATTGTATCAACGTAACTGGTGGCTGGCACGAAACCCGAGTTCCTCAGCTTACGATGGACGTACCACGAGGTCATTATGCATACCTCGCAGAAGGGATCGCTGAAGTTGTTGACGTCCCAGTAATTGCATGCAATCGAATTACTAGCCCAACCATAGCCGAAAGCATTCTCCAACGGGGCAAGGCACAATTGATAGGAATGTCCCGTGGATTCATTGCAGATCCAGAAATAACTGAGAAGATTCGAACCAATCAATCAGATAGGATTCGGACATGCGTAGGATGCAACCTTGGTTGTCTGGACCATGTCTTTATGATGGAACCGGTGACATGTGCCATTAATCCACTGGCCGGTTATGAATCTGAGAGAGGAATTGGACCGGAGGGATCTGGAAAGGTCGCTGTCGTTGGAGGAGGACCTGCAGGGATGGAAGCAGCCCGGATTCTCGCCCTTCGCGGATTTAGTGTTACTCTATATGAGAAGGAGAAACGAATAGGGGGACTCCTGAATCTGGCTTCTATGGTGCCCCTTCGAGGAGAATTTGCGTCTTACGTGGTTCACATGAAGAGGGAATTGAATCGCCTTGGTGTCGGTATAAAGCTTAATAGTGAAGCCACCGTTCTAATGTTATCAGAAGAAAAGCACGATGCGATTATGTATGCCGCGGGAACTATACCCAGTTCACCTCCCATCGATGGGGTGGAATTCCCTCATGTTACAACTGCTTTTGATGTAATTAGAAATCAGACCGAAAACTTGCGAAGTGTTTCTATCCTTGGTGCAGATGCATTGGGTTGCTATGCTGCTCTGTCCATAGCATCCAGAGCCAAATCTGTAGATATTTTCTCACTTACAGGAGAAGTTGGTAGGGATATAGGTCGTTCAACTCGATGGGTTATTCTTCAGGCACTAAAAGATCGGAAAGTGAAAATCCACAAGGATGATAAAATCTCTCAGATTACTAGTTCCTATATGATGCTTGAGAGTGATGAGGATGCCAATCTTTTCAAGACAGACACAATCATTACAGCTATTAAGCCACAGCCTCGTATACGTTTGGCAGAAAAACTGAGAGAAGCTGGATTTCGGGTTGAGTGTGTTGGCTCAGTGAAGAATTCAATGAACCTATTGGAATGTATCCACGATGCATTCCATATTGCTAATACTTTGGAACTTTAGATTGTCATAAAAAAGAATGTGACCTGCCTCAGCGGATACTCTTATAGGCCTTCAACTTGAGTTCAAATTACTCTTGCAATGTTGGAGTCTGCGTCATAGTGTCCTTTGATAATGAATACTCAGGAAGAGCAATTAGCTATCCTACTTTTACTGAGATCTCTGAAATTCTAAACACGAACTTTGAGATACTCACGAGTCAAATGGAATTTGGCATGCCGACTTTTCTCTATAGATGGAAAGATGGTGTTTTTCCTGATGCAGAAGAACAAAGGAGAGTCTTCGATAGAGTTCATGAGCAATCGGGACTTCTCAAAATATGGCCAGTCATAAGATGGAATAACAAAAGCGAAGGTATCTATTATGCTCGATTCATTCCTCAAGATAAACCCGCTAAGAGCGATATTAGAATCAATTATGGTCTCTTCATCGCAACAATTGCAGCTATTGCGATAGGCGGATGGATGCAAGCAACAAGTGAGGTATTTCTGGCTTTGTTCTATCCCAATGGTTACTCCATCTGGGACCTCATATTCACAACTGGGATATTCATTATGGCTCTCATGGGTATTATTGGCACTCATGAAATGGGCCATTATACGATGGCCAAGAAACGTGGGATAGAAGCAACGCCTCCTTATTTCCTGCCTGGACTTCCTCAGATTGGAGGGACCTTTGGAGCTTTCATTCAACAGAAGAGTCCTCCAAAAGATAAAAGCGATTTACTCGATCTAGGACTTGCGGGGCCCTATGCTGGTTTTGCTATTACTCTCATAGCATTGTTCGTTGGATTCGCCATGTCAGTTCCAGTTACTGCGGAACAAATGGCAGCAATTGATGCAACGTTTCCTGGTTTATCTGGATCGCTACCCGTTCCTCTTCTTTTCAACTTGGTCGAAATGATGTTTGGTGGGATGATTCCTGCTGGTGGAACTATCTATTTACATCCAGTTGGTTTTGCCGCTTGGGTTGGTTGCTTAGTAACAGCATTGAATCTCTTTCCCTCAGGCCAACTTGATGGCGGTCATGCTCTTAGAGCAATACTTGATGAGAAGATGCACAAGTACATTGGATACGGTGCAATTGCTGTAATGTTCCTTGTTGGATTTTACACAATGGCAATTCTTGTACTAGTGATGGCATTTCGAGGAGGTCATCCTGGTGCTCTTGATGATACTGTCCCCGTTTCAAAAGGTCGGATTGGTCTATTCATTCTGGCAATGATTATTCTAGTGGTAAGTATTCCACCCTTAGCCTTGTTGTTCTGAAACAACTAATTTGACGGAATTCCGCCCGCTAGTGAGAATGTTAGATAGTATACTGTGCCAATAACATTGCCTTGTTCCACTACATCTTCAATCTTAACAGGGACTCCACACATATGTGAAATCTCTCTTACTAACATAAGGCCCAAACCGAGGCCATTCTCTCCAGTTCCTTGATCCATAACCAGATCTTTCAATGAATCGCTAATTCCACCAGAGTGATCAGATATTGAAAGAACAATTTTGCCATTCCTTATCAAATCAATAGTTAAAGACGGTGATTGTTCCGAATATCTAATGCTATTGTCAATGATGTTCCAGATAACCTGTTTCATCAAGGGAGATGTGCTCACATAACACTGTTCACAGTTATTGATTTCTATTTGTGTATTCTCCAGTGAATGCTCTTTTTGAGCCTGAAACGCCGCTTCCTTCACTAAGATGGCTAAATCAAGATCAATCGCTGAAGGAGTGGATGTAGAAATCTCCATTAACATAGATCTGGTTCGCTGTATGAAGATGGATGCATCTTGCAATGCAGTACGAGCAGTTTCAATCATTTTAATAGACTCGTCGTTAAGACCTTCTGCAAGATTAAGAGCACTTGATGCAACATTCAGATAGTTACGTAGGTCGTGAGCGATGATGCTGCTTGTTGTTTCTGTCAGCTTCATGCTTTTCTCCGTAGTGCGAGTTACTCCACCAATGAATGAAAGATACATAGTAATCAGAACTAGTGACTGTCCGATGAATTGAAGATATCCAAAGAAAACAATCTCAGGAATGAATGGCAATAGAATCATCGGAATACTAGATATCGACCAGAGAAGGTACGATACTCCTACCGACAACCACAGTTTACTTCTATCATGTGTATTCGTCAGGATTTCTTTTGCTGCGAAACCGAAAGCAAAAGCCATCGCTGTTGAACAGATTATGGCGCCAGTAACTGTAGGTAGTGTCAGAACGACAACTGGTGTCCAATACAGGATAAGTATCAGTAGCATCCCTGGATGAAGGATCTTGTTTGGGACCTGTGATAGTCTTGGGTAATTGAATGCCCTAAGTAGAATTAAAGAACCAATGGCTTTCAATAGTAAGCTGATGAATTCTCCAACATAAGGCACGCTCGAAAAAATGCTAATTGGGAGAAATGCTGTCCAGAATGCAAGGTGGGAAAAGGCCCATCTTCTGTATTGAATATCTGAAGAATAGACGTATACGCCGATAAGAGCGATAACAGCAAAGATGACACCAGCAAAGATAGCTGATATCTCCAAGAATGCTTCTATCGGCACGTATTGCATAGTTTCAAACTTCCCTTATTTGGTGTTTCTTCTCGTTTCGAATGATGATTTGAAACATTATTATATCCTATTATGATATATCCGACGTTTGCCGAACCTGTATATATCCCTCACTACGTAACCGAAAATGATAATTCCGTTTCGTTTTCGAAATGAGCAAATTATCAAAAGATATATCAAGTAAATCTAATATTGCAAATTGGTTATTCGCTGAGAGCGAGATACTGAAGCATGCGACATTAGGCTTAACTATATTTCTAACTACTGTACTACTGGTGTCAATGTGGGATCCTGTGGTGAATCCGACGACCAGCAATATACTAACTCCAGAGCAAACTGAGGTTGTAGCACCCTCATATGTACCTCATGGTAATATCAATATAATCGGAGATGATGATTTCAATTCAACTGCGGACAGTGAAGGATGGGCGGG
>JARGGA010000108.1 GCA_029210805.1 Candidatus Thorarchaeota archaeon | reverse complement strand
GTTCATCCAAGATATGTCCAGGTTTGTCCGGGTTTTTAGCAGCTGTTACCAACCCATCATTATTATTGAATTAGTGAATATTGCTAATGATTTGCTATGCCACTAAGAAATGATAATGGAACAAGATCTTGGAGATATTATCTGGTTTTTCTGGGAGTGTTGATACCAGTGTACACTCTCTGTTTTGTGCCTTTGTCATTCCTACCCTATTCGGCTTGGCCTTCGGTGATTTTCTTTGCAGGTATTGTTACTCTGATGTTGGTGGGATGTAGCATTGGAGGAGGATATGATTCAGGATGTATCTGGCATTACCATGGAACACCTGAGTGTATCCATAGACCCGATGTTGAAGCTTTGGCTGCAGAGTAGGAGTTAGCGGTTCTCCCATTGAGCAAAGAGTGCATCCATCACGCTTTTCCAGACCTTGCCTTCAACGTATTTGTTCTCATAGTTCTCTACGCTCATCCACCTTTGAAGGGCTTTCTCAGCATCTGAGGTCCAATACTCATCAAATGACACTTCCTTCAGATATCCAAGATCAACAAGTACTCCTTGAACTCTTTTGGCAACAGGTCCATCAATGGGAAAGAGAAGCGAAGGATTTTCTCGACTCAGCAGCGTCATATCGTAAACTGCAAAGACACGTTCAAGTTCCTCAATAGGACTAGGATGCTCATCAACACGAACATCCACCATGCGGTCATTTCCACCATCATATCCAGCACCTTTCCTGACTATGAGAATGGCAGCAGATTGCATACCTCGTTTATCTCCACCAGCAGCCTGGCCGGCTTTCAATCCTGCAAAGAGTTTGTCAATAAGATCTCCATTGGTCTTCTCAAATGCTTCTGCCATATCATTGACAACTGCTTCTCCTGCAAGGATATTCCCTTGACATGAGTACCCATCCCCAGTAACGTGACCTGCCCAATCCATGCATTCTTTCCCAGTATGAGTTGCAACTCGACCCTTGGCGTCAACTATCCCAACTTGACGATAGGCTGCCTTTTCATCACTATCAACTAATTCTTTCAAGGTTTCAGAGGCGGATTTGCCTTCTAGCATATGATAGAGACCTCTCTCGCCATATGATACATTGGCATATGCTTGTGTGGCGACTGCACCTACTTCAGCCCATGCCCATGGAACCATTGCTCCCACAGCAGGGAACTTCGATTGTACAATGACACCAAGGTCGCCATTCTCAGGGTCTCTTGCAGCTATAGAGAAGGTACTTGGTTTGGATATTGATTGTTTCTTCATTATCTAACCACCGACAGCATGAATCGCTTTTCTGACCAATATGGATGCCGGTTATATGTCAACCAATATAGAAGCAGAACACAATACAATGATATCAAAAAGAAGAGAAAAACAGAGAGGAGAGGAGATTTTTTCTCTCCTCTCCATTTGCCGTCAGGACTATTTGGCCTTCTTGGCTTTCGCTTTCAGTTTTGCCTTTTCAGCATCAATTAGTGCTTTGAACTGAGCATCGTACTTTGATGCCATGGGTGCCTTTTCTGCAGCTGTGATAAACTTGTGCTTAGCTAATGCTGCAACACCAGCTTTCCATGCTTTTTGCGATTCCTTTATTTTATCGACTTTTGTTGGGGCTTCTGCCATGCTTGAACCTTCTTTTTTTAGTTGCAGAGTGTTCATAACAAAATTGCATAAACACAATCTACAATTCCCGCACATTTCAAATTTCAATAAAAAGAAACTCTGTATTCATAGGTTGGTAATTCTGTGTCCTGCTCTTGCGTTCTCAAGAAGTGGGATATGAATCAAAAAAGAGTTAGGTGTGCTCACGTTGCTTCTAACGCAAGCACATCCATCAGTGAATACGCGCAGTTCTGGAATAGCACCCATCAACATACGAGCATCTGTCTTGATGGGTTCAATTAGCAGGCTTGGAATACCGTTTCTCCAAGCATCAATTACAATCCTATTTTTCGTAGTGCTCTTTCCCGAACCAGTCATCCCTAGAATGAGCATATGTTTCCTGAGGTCTTCTATTGGTAGATATCGAGCATTTCTTTCATCTAATGATCCAGAACGGTATGGTCGCCCTGTACAGATGTAACCCTTTCTGATTGGTATGGTCTGCTTTTGCGCGATTGGTAACAATCCAGTACTCACAGTACCGGAAGTCGAGAAGGTGGCGGGGTTATGTTGACTAATACCCATCTCAACGGTGGGGAGTGATAGATAGGGTACTGCTTCTTGGGGAAGTAGGTTTGTGGATTTTCTGCTCAGTTTCATATCGATTATATTCTCGATGAGTTGAAGCGACTTTTTTCCTCGATTGATCTGACACTTCAGCCCACTCTTACGGTCAACAGATGACAAAGAAGCAAGTAGAGCATTCAGGGTATTCTGGAGATGCACATCGGTTTGATAAGACCCCCACATGACCAGATACGTTTCACAACGGAGTATCAAATCAGCATTCATTCGCTTGTAACGGGCTTCGTATAATTTTGATTTGTCCTTCATGTCCACATTGAATTTAGAAATGGTTTGTTGACCCCCCAACCATGAGGTTTCAGATTTTTGAATTTGGGATTTTTCTAATGCCTTGGTGTATTTCATTTTTGCAAAATACCTTGACACCCTACCAGGTTTCTTGGAAGTAGCAGCCACATGATAGAAACCGGACACACCGGAACTAAGCAGCAATTCAACACAGCTGTTTAGCGGAATAGGCGACTGCTCAGGGACTCCCCAGATTTTCACTGAAACAAGATTATCCAAGCTGTCAGGTATATGAATAGGATATCCTGCTGCAACATTGAATTCTGGAAAATGAGCATTGAAAGCTGCTGTCAATGTTTCGGGTTTTGAGCTAAGGTACATGATTCTGGAGTGGCCATTTTCTACACCGATGTGATATCCAAATGAACCAAGAGTCCTCATCAACACGCTGATGAAGCGGGTATGCGTTAGGATATCAACATCTGATGTACTCTTGTCTACAGGTTCTCTTTGATGCTTCCCTATATGTTTCCTAGGAATTCCTGTAATCTCTATTGAAGATAGTTGCCCAAACTCATTTGTTTTCACGCCTAATCTACCATATTTTGGTATAATCAAGTACTAAAGAACGCCACGAAGTGAATTTGTTTCTACATTGCATACTGAATTCGAAGTAACTTGTCATCGCGAGCTTAAATTGTGCATCAACGACATATCCATGGTGAGTATTAGTTGAAGACAGACATTTACCAAAACCCGGTAATATTCCTAACCAATCTGTTAGTTGTATTGCTTGCTACAATAGGCTATGCCATAGGTGGAATTACCTCAGATAGTAGTGGCGCAATCTTTGCATTCATTCTGATTTTTATCCTCAATGTGGTATTGGTGTACAATACAGTTGGAATGTTCGATTCCATATCTTTCTCAGGCAACACATCTAAGATTATGATTGGATTGCTGATTTTCCTAATTCCTCTTCTTCTAGTTGATTTATCAACAACAATTTTGATACCAACAATTCTAGTTGGTGGCTTACATCTCAGGAGTCTGGCGTTTCTGGGTATTGCTATCTGTTGTTTGCTTGCTATCTTTGCTACAAAAAAATTGGATGATGTTTGAAAAAGAGAGGTTTGCCCAGCCAAGAATATAGCTGGGCATAATTCCATTATTAGCGCTCAGATTGAACCCTACAAATTTCATCTATGAGATGAGGAAGAATTTCAAAGAGGTCACCAACAATACCATAGTCCGCCAGCTCAAAGATTGGGGCGTCTGGATCTTTGTTGATTGCAACGATTATGTCACTACTGCCCATTCCAGCTGCATGCTGAATCGCTCCAGAGATTCCCAGAGCAAAGTAAAGCTTTGGTGAAACAGTACGTCCAGACTGACCGACCTGTTGAGTTGGCGGAAGCCAACCCAAGTCGACAATTGGTCGAGAGCCTCCAACAGCTGCATCAAGTAGCTTTGCCAGTTCCTGGGGAAGAGCTAGATTAGCTGGTTCTTTGATGCCACGACCACTGCAGACGATTATATCAGCTTCTTCTACGGATATCATTCCCTCAGTGATTTCTGAAACTTTCTCCATGACCCGTGTACGAACTTGGACCGGGCTTATTGCCATCTCGATCTTCTCTATCTCTCCAGTTCGAGAGGTATCACGTTCAGTTGGTTTGAACACGTTAGGACGGACAGTAGCCATCTGCGGTCTAGTGTATGGACAGAGGATCTCTGCCATAATATTACCACCAAATGCAGGACGAGTCTGTACTAATTGACGTTCGTCGTCTATATCTAATCCGGTACAATCAGCAGTAAGACCAAGTTGAAGTCTTGCGGCAACTCGGGGTGCGAGATCACGTCCGTTTCCAGTAGCACCGTAAAGAACGATTGCAGGCTTTCTGGGAGATATGAGAGATACAACTGCGATAGTGAATGCATCGGTAGTGTAGTCTGTCAAAATCTTGTCATCTACAACGAGAACTTTGTCTGCACCCTGATGGATAAGTGACTCTGCAAGGCCCTCAACTTCATGACCTAGTAAGAGCGCCACAACGTTCTCACCAAGCTTGTCAGCGAGTTCACGACCTTTGGTTACTAGCTCATAAGACACACTCTTTAGCTTTTCACCATGGGTTTCACAAACAACCCATACATCCTTGTATTGAGCAATTGCTTCTTTGTCAACAGTCTGTCTTTCAATGAAGATGGCATCTTCAGGACAAACCTCTTCACATGATCCACAGAGGACGCACTTGTTAAAGTCAAATTTGACCTTGTCACCATCCTTCTCGATTGCTCCAAAATTACATGACTTGGGGCACAACATGCAACCTGTGCACTTGTCTCGGTCATAAATTAGACCCATTTCTAGAACGCCCCCTTCTGCAGCAGGAATTCAACAAGCTTCTTTGCTGCTTCCTTTGGATCATCAGCTTCAACTTTTATTCCACCGGCTTTCGATGGAGGTGGAAATACTCTACGAACAGTTGTCGGAGATCCCTTGAGGCCTAATCGGTTCTCATCAACACCCAGTGATGCGGCATCAACTACTTCGAGAGGTTTCTTCTTAGCCTTCATAATTCCCATGATATTCGGCAAACGGGGCTCATTGAGACCTTTTGTAGCCGTTATGAGAACGGGTATCTTGGCTCGAATAACCTCATAGCCATCATCGGTTTCCCTATGAGCAATCACATGCTTTCCATTATCGTCAATCTCAAGCTTGCGTACGTAGCAGATCTGCGGAATACGGAGAATCTCGGCTATCTCTGGACCTACTTGCGCAGTATCGCCATCTATAGCTTGTTTCCCACAAATTACAATGTCATATTCCATCTTTTTAATTTGCTCAGCAAGTGTTAGTGCCGTTACCCATGTATCAGCACCCGCAAAAATACGGTCAGTCATATGTACGGCTTTATCTGCACCCATGGCCATTGCCTTATACAATACATCAACGGCTTGCGGCGGACCCATAGTAATGACTGTAACTTCGCCCTCATACTTTTCCTTGAGTTTAATGGCCTCTTCAACAGCCAGCTCATCAAATGGATTCAAGATGCTTGGAACTCCATCCCGAATCAATGTTCCAGTTTCCGGGTTAACTTTTACCTCGGCAACCTCGGGAACTTGTTTCACAAGTACAATAATCTTCAAACTTGCACCACCGTTTAGTTACGAAATCTCTCTTTGGGCAGCTGCTACCCATTATAAGGAATACGGATGTGTTTTTCCTTACAGGACTGATTGAGCATATACACACTATTTAATTCTACACGTTTAACCAATCTTCTTCAGAATCGATGTCGGATTTCTTCGAATCAGAAAAAAGAATACTAAATCGTATTTGATATTGGGAGTGAAGAATGTAGTATTACGCAATCCTTTTATCTTAGCCCATAGTGATAACGGCTCAAGAATTACAGACCAGTTGTGGTCATGTAATAATCCCACAACTAAACAGAGGTTTTGTAAATGGGCAAGGAAAAAATAATTGGTGCGTTAATATTTATCATAGCGCTACTTGTGCTTGTATACTACACTTGGGGCTTGCTTCTACTCTACATCTTCCCAACTCTTGCAGATGTAGTTCCAGCAGGCTGGGAATGGCTATTGGCTCCCGATCCAATGATTCTCATTATATTGCCAATCTGGGCAGCTGCAGTACTAATCATGATCATAGCCATGTGGATCGGCTGGACCATGCTGACAACTCCTGCACCTGAGCCACTTGAGGACTTTGATTTTGACGAAGAGTCCATTGCGCCTGAAAAGAGAGAAGAGTAAACCTCTATAATCTGTAAGCTTGTTGATGATGGGCCTTCGGGCCCCTCTCACCAACTTCTAATTTTCACTGTTTTAATTTCTGAAAGCATGAATTCTGTCAAGTACTTTCCAATTTCCCAGAATTCTCAATATTCTTATTGTAGAAGTCTGACTACTAATTATCTGAAAGTTTGATGGAGGTATCAAATGCAGACTTTAGCAGATCCAGGGTTTCTAGCTGCTTGGTCCTTGCTCATAGGTATGGCATGGCTTTTCGTAAGAGAGAGGGGAATAAAAGACAGACAGCTTTGTACGGCTTGTGTGGGGGTCTGCGTGGCATTGCTTGTCATCTGGCTATTAGGAACAATGGTCTTTCTTTGGTCACCAACTGAACAATTTCAATACGGAATGTTGTTTCAGGGTCTGAATTTCTTGATCCTAGTTCCAGTCGTTTTAATGGTAATAGATTTGATTTTGCAGATTCAGAAACTGAGAGCAATCCAGCTCTAAGTAACAGAAATTGCTTGGTTAATGTGCTTGACACCCAAATCGCACAACTCATTGGCCCTATCTTGGGTCTTTGCTTCAGCAAAGCATCTCCAAAGTGGTTCAGTGCCAGAAGGCCTACAGAGAATCCAACCATCATCAAATACTATTTTTACACCATCCAAGGTGATTGTTTCGTAATCCTTTGTGATGTTAAGAAGACTATCCAGTAGTTCGTCTTTCTTTTCAGCTGGCACTGGCACCTTTTGTTTTGTACTAAAATAAATGGGCAGGTCTGAAACAAGCGCTGAGAGGTTTTTGTTCTCCTGGACCATGATATCAGCAATTTGAGCAGCAGTCATAGCACCATCTCGAACAGATTGATGAGCAGGATAGAAAACACCGCCATTCTCTTCTCCGCCGAGCTCGGCATTTATTTCCACAACACGGTGTGAAACAACAACACTACCAACTTCGGTCCAGTCTATTGTTGCCCCGGTTTCATCAACAATATCCTCAATGAGTCGGCCGCTACTTACAGGCGTCACAAGAGTCGAGCCAGGAGTTTTGTTCAGAACGTGTTTTGCAATGATGGCAAAGGACTGGTCACCCCATAGGATTCGCCCAGTTTCATCCACGAAAGTTGCTCGGTCAGCATCACCGTCATGAGCAATACCCAGATCAGCACCTACGGATACAACAGTCTGTGACAAATCTCTAAGATTCTCAGGAAGGGGTTCGGGATTTCTACCTGGAAACATACCATCCATCTGCGAATTTATCGATACGACTTTGCAGCCTAGCTCACGCATTAAGATTGGAGTGACCAGTGAACCAACGCTAGTTGCGCCATCGACTACAACTGTGAGATTTCGTTTCTTAAGCAAATCAATATCAACGTGGGATTTGATTGCATCAATATAACGCCGTAATGCGAGATCATCCTTGGTAGCAGAGCCTATTTCGTTCCAATCAGCTATTCTGAATTCCTTAGAGAAATATACATCCTCAATCTTAGACTCTATTTCACGAGTGACCTCAATGCCACTGGATCCCATCACCTTGATACCATTGAATTGCGGAGGATTATGTGATGCAGTGATCACGACACCACCAACACAGCCCAGAAGAGGAATATTGAATTGCAGTGTAGGAGTTGGCGCAGGGCCAATATCTATTACAGAGCATCCGGTTGATAGGAGTCCAGCAGTTGCGGCACGCTGAAACATGTCGCCACCCATGCGGGAGTCCCGAGAGATGGCTATCTTGCCAGGGCCCAGAATAGTACCAACGGCTCTAGCAATATCAAGTGTCATATCAACTGTAAAGCTCTCATTGATGATTCCGCGTACTCCGTTGGTCCCAAAAATTTTCCCCATTTTAATCACTTTTTCAAAGTGCAATGAGGTCAGAACTTAAGAGTTGTTATGCGTCCGTGGGATAGTGGATAATCATGTCAATCTTTGGTCGTAAAAGGAACAAGGAGTACGAACAAGCAGTACGATTGCTTGCAGATGGTCAGGTAGACGATGCTATTAGATCGCTTAGAATTATTGTGGATGAAAATCCAGGTTTCACTAATGCGCTTACTTCACTGGGAGTAGCAATGATTCAGTCGCTTGGAGAGAATAAGGAAGACGGACACACGATTACTGAGGCATTAGAATTTCTAGATCGCGCTGCGTCTACAAATCCTAAAGATCCGGTCCCAGTATTCAACAAGGCTGTGTGTTTACGAGAACTTGGCAGACCGAATGATGCAATAACGGCCTTTGAACATGTTCTGGAACTTGAGGAGCGCTTTGCCTTGGCAATTCTGCACATGGCTGAAATCAACTACGAGTTGGAAAATTATGAAGAGGCGGTGGATCTAGCAAGATTGGCTGCCATTCGCGACCCATCAACAACAGCAACGATGTCATGGGTCAGGGACGCGATGGAAAAGGCGGGATTACTCGATGAAGACGGTAATCCGATCGATAAACCTGAAGGTCACCCAAAGATGTTCTAGAAGCGAAACCTTAAATTCACATCAAAGCGAGTCAGGCCAGTTTTGACGGGAATTAACCATCTCCGTCTGCACCATGTCAGGTGATTACATGTCACAGAAAGGCGAACCAATGTATAGAGGAATTCCGCTCTCAGAGCTTGTCAAGATGAATATGGACTCGCTCATTGAGTTGCTTCCCACACGCAGAAGAAGGACACTCAAGAAAGGACTACCTCCAAGACAGAAGAAGCTCCTCATGAATCTCAGAGCTGCTCGCAAGTCCCAGAGAAAGGGTAAGGAGGTCGTTGTTCGTACTCACTGCCGTGACATGGTTGTTCTACCAGAGATGGTAGACCTCACTATTGCCGTTCATAATGGAAAGGATTTCCAGCGTGTTAAGATTCTCCCTCAGATGATTGGTCATGTGTTAGGCGAATTTAGCTCACCTATGCGTAAGGTAAGTCACGGGAACCCGGGGATTGGAGCAACTAAGAGCTCCGCATA
>JARGGA010000107.1 GCA_029210805.1 Candidatus Thorarchaeota archaeon | reverse complement strand
CTAACTGGATAGCAAATGGTCTTGGTGTTGTCTTAGGATTTATTACCCCATTGCTTTTTGTTTCTGATCCAACCCCAGGTATGAGTTCCTTCGGTTTGACAATGCTCCTCGTATTCTCAGCGCTAACTGTCTTATTCTACCTGCCTTCTATTATTTGGATTCGAGAACCTGATGATCTTGTTATACCAAAAAGGAGCATCATCGAAGAAACTCGCACTGTTGTAAAGAATAAGACTTACGTTGGCTGGTTTGTAACTGTTGGCGTTCTCTCGTTCGCCCTATCTGCTATCACCGCGCAAATTGTAGGATTTGCACAAGAAGTGCTTCTGCTGACTACCCTTGATTTACTTCTTCCTCCTGCGTTGGCATTGCTCTTTTCCATAATGATATTCCTATTCATATGGATTAAGATGCTAGGCAGGATTGGAAAAGGTAAACTGACGATAATCGCAATGGCTGTTCTGGGCGAACTCATTATGTTGGTCCCGCTCGTTGGAGAACTTGGTCGCTTCGGAGATGCTGTTCTCACCGCGAGTGTATTCTTCGTAATCGTAGCCGCTTGCATGGCGGTGTACTACCTAATGTCATACATCGTTCCTGCAGATATTACGCATGTGGACTCTCTAAAGACAGGGATGGATCGTGCAGGGATGTATGAAGGGTTCAAAGGAATTCCATTGAACGTCTTTCAGGCGATTGCTTCACTATTCCTGGGATGGTTTATGGCTCAATCAGTTCTCAATACTGGTAACAACGCATTTGGACTCACATGGTGGGGTCCCTTGTTCGCTCCCTTCCTATTTCTAGGGGCTATCATCCTAATCTTCGTGGATATTGATCCTAATTTCCAGGAATTGAAGGGAGAAAAATCTGAAGTCGAAGTAATACTACCAGAACAAGAGAGTGATCAATAAGAAAGAAAAAGAGAATCCCTGGTGGGTGGCGTCCATTCCTTCGAAGGGGGATACGAGGATGGGTCAGCCACCTGGGATAAATACTGAGTTGAGTCTAAGCTACCACAGTTTCCTTCTTGAAGCTTTTTTATCAGATGCTATCAAGTTGCTGACAAGACCAACGAATCCTTCCGTTGCAGCAATGTCAGGGTTATCATTAAGAAGGTCTACCACTTGCTGGTTCTGCTTATCTGCTTCTTTATCATGCAATCCGTGAAGAGTAACGACATGCTTGTCGCCACACCGACGCATCACCATAGTCAAATCGCCGATTCGCATTGATTTGACTTGATTTCCGGAAACCTGCTGAACATAAATTTGTAGCGCGCTGATGAACCCTCCCAAAAGAGCTGAATCACCATCTAGCTTTTCAATACCAGTTGAAGCGATGGTTTCCCCTGCAGCATTTACTAGGAATACACCGTACACGTATTTTTCCTCAATATTTGAAATTTCAATAGTGCATGACCTGAAATGGTCGTGAATAACCTAGCTCTTTCTGCGAGTAAATCGAATATAAGGGAATTTTGTAGATATTATTATATTATATTAGGAAATATATTGCGATATCCGCAGCATTCTATGGTTATCTAGAATGCTTCGAAATAGTTTTTTGATCTATCAATTGCATCAGCTTCGTTCTTCTGCGCTGCAACCTCAATATCTCGACCTCTCTTTTCTTTGTCCACGAAGGCGATGAAATTATGTTTCTTTGGGCACTTGATTGCTACCATCATAGGAAGCCGCTTAGTTTCATTGAAAGTTTGTTCTTCAAATATAATCTCAATCATTGTACCATCATATCAGACTAGGCATGCAAAGGGATATGGTTTCAGGTTACTCAAGATAGGACCCCCCGCTGGATGATGGTGTGCCAATAGCGTGTGTGCATTTTGGGGTTTCAATGTTCCGATTATTCCGGAATCTGGCATAAATACTATCAAATTATGAGCAAAATAACTTCTTAACACCAACCGAACTGAAATCAATACGTCTTGTTCCGCTTGGGGTATGTTATATGGTAATACGTGTTCTTTTTGTAGATGATCACAAGAGAATTCTCAAAGTAGCGAAGAGCTACATAGAACGATTAGATTCAGACATGGAGGTTGTTCTTGTTGAATCTGGGATTCAAGCATTGGAATGTATCGAATCAGAATCCTACGATGCGATAATTAGTGACTACCAGATGCCCTTCATGGATGGGATTGAGCTTCTCGAACAGATAAGATCACATGATGAAGATATCCCATTTATTATGTTTACAGGGAGAAGCCGAGAAGAGATTGCAATTAAGGCGTTGAATTTAGGTGCAACTCACTACGTAACCAAGGGCGGAGACCCAAAATCACAGTATGCTGAACTCATCCATATAGTGCGGACATCAGTTGGCCATAATACTGCAAAAAAGGCACTTCGCGATTCAGTGGAAAGATATCAAGCTGTCTTTGAGAATGCACTAGACGGAATATGCATTGCAGACAGAGAGACCCATGAGGTATTTTCAGCGAATACCCGATTATGCGAGATGCTAAGCTATACCTCTGAGGAGATTCATTCTCTTACTATTGACAAACTACATCCTGAGGATTCTTTGCCACAAGTTATCGAGGCCTTTGAAATGCAGGCTGCAGGGATGCTAGAACTTGCTGAACGACTACCAGTTCTTCGCAAAGACGGAAGTATCTTCTATGCAGATATTTCAGCTTCACCAATAATACTTGATGGTCGCGTTTATCAATTGGGCTTTTTCAGAGATATCACTCAAAAACTCCAAGCTGAGAACGCCCTTCGAGATAGTGAAGAACGCTACCGCTTAATCGTGGAGAGCACATCAGACGTCATTTACACTCTCGACCTTGAGATGACAAGAACCTATCTCAGTCCATCCGTTACGAAACTACGGGGGTATTCCTATGAAGAATCGTTATCCCAAAGCTGGGAAGAAGTCGCCACTCCTGATTCTCTCGAAAAAATGCTTGAAGTATATGGATCTGCACTCTACAAAATCAAGAATAATGAATCAGTCGATTGGCCCTTGATTATTGAGTTGGAAATGTATAGATCTGATGGGTCGACAGTTTGGGTGGAAACATCAACATCTCCTATCCAAAACGATGATGGTGAAATCATCGGAGTAGTGGGTATAACACGAGATATCAGCGATAGAAAAGAAGCAGAAAGTGCAATACGCGATTCTGAGAAAAGGTACCGCACATTGTTTGAAACTACTCATGATTCAATCTTTTTGATGAGCAATGATCTCTTTCTCGAATGTAATGAACGGACTCTAGAGCTCTTTGGTTGTACTAGGGAGCAGATTGTAGGCCAAACTCCATACAGATATTCTCCGCCAACACAACCTGATGGTAGAGATTCTCGCGAAAAGGCACTTGAGAAAATTCAGGCTGCGATTGATGGACCTCCCCAATTCTTTGAATGGACTCACATCACATATGATGGAACTCCTTTTGATGCTGAAGTAAGTTTGAGTGCTATCGAGTTCTCTGGAGAAATTCTAATCCAAGCTATAGTCCGTGATATTACAAAGAGGAAATCTGCAGATGATGCTCTTAGAACAAGCGAAGAGATGTATCGCACCTTGTATGAGAATGTTCCAGACGGAATTGTAGGAATGGACTCTGAAGGCAATATCCTAATGTGCAATGACAAGCTTCTAGCAATGGTGGGCTATGATCGCGACGAAGTTCTTGGGACTTCTTTCATAGATTACCTCCATCCAGACATCCAAGAAATTGCTCAGACCACATTTCGAAAAAGCATCGAATCAGGTACGCCTCTAAAAGAGGGATTCGAAGGCACTCTTATTCGAAAGAATGGATCTGTTTTCCACTTTCATCTCAACAGCTCACTGACTGTGGTTGATGGGAAGATAAGAGGTATCCAGTCATATATACGGGATATTTCTGAGAGAAAGGCAGTGGAAGACGAAATCCGGACACAGAGAGAAGAGCTTAGCAGATTTGCCCATTCGATGGTTCACGATTTGCGTTCGAATATTCACGCCATTATTGGCTTCGCTGGTCTTGTCAAAGAACACTATATACCCGATTATGTAGATGAAGTGATACAGCTTGCTTCAAAGATGGAAAAACTCTTGACTCGTTCCGTTGCGTTAGCTGAAGCAGGAATGGTGATTGGTGAAACTACTGCAGAGGATCTCTCCCAATTGTTTGAAGAAGTTGCGCTAACAACATTAACTGAATCCACATACATCGAAATTGAACACTTGCCGAAGGTACTTTGCGATCGCGAGAAGATGATGCAAGTTGTTCAGAATATCATTTCTAATGCCTTGGAGCACGGTCAAGCGAAGACAATCAAAGTTTCATCAGTTAGGAACGATGAGAACCTGTACATTCTAGTTTCCAACGATGGGATCACCATTCCTTCTGCCCAAAGGGACCAGATCTTCTCTGAAGGCTTCACTACAAAAGACCATGGTGGCCTTGGACTGAATATTGTAAAACGAATTGTTGAAGCACATGATTGGGAAATACGGTTGGATGAAGGCGACCCAATTACGTTCAGAATCACACTCCCTCTTAAGGATGTTCAGAAAGCACAGGAGTCCTACTGATCATTTTGATTCTATCTGGAGAGATTGAATTGATTCTTCATTAGACTCTCTTGATAGCAAGCTTTGATACATTTACCACATACATCTTTTCCAATTCCTTTGGTTTTCAGAAAGAGAATGTATTTCCTGCAGTTCTCTCGGTAATCTGGAAGGGATTCTCTATTCTTGATGAATGTGCAGGCATCCTCACAAGCTGTACAATTGCCACATTTGGATTCTCTCTTTGTGCCTTGCACAAATGGGATTGATACTATTACAGACGAAAACCGTAATGCACAGCTGAATCTGTCGTGGATAACAAGCTGATTTTTGCCTCTCCATCCAACCCCCGCGTTTTCAGCCACTACTCTATGGGATATAACCATCTCAAAATAATCGCGAACATGCCTCACATCGTCATCTACCCCTCCAATTGTCGCCGGGAGCGCAATCCCGTCGAAACATGCTGCAATATCCTTTGACATTCTATTTTGAACCTGATTGATTCGGTCATATTCTTTCGAATATTCGTTCCAAAGCTTGTAGTTCGTGCTGCCACTGTCGTCATTGTTGATGAAATCAATCACTGGGTCTTTGTATGATACTGCCAAACAGATAATTGAACCACTTTCGTAGAGTTCTTCGAATCTCTCTGCAACAATACTGCGCATCTTTTCCTTTTGTACGGGCATCAGAGTATCGTAAACTGATTTGAAGCTAGCAATTCCAATATCGCCATGTTCTTCCTCGGATGAAAGCAATTTCGCGAAATGTACCTTTAGAGTATCTGTGTTTCTTTCTGCTTCATTTCGATCAATCATAATGGTTAAACCTCAATCATCCTGGTGGTCCTGGATTGCCTCTGCATCATCCGTCGGATAAATGGTCTAATCAATAGCATGACTATTCTTATCTCCCAGTTGCTTTCTAAAGATATTCTACCCCTATTCCAAGCTGAGATAGAATAGAATCAGCAAAGCAATCGTTGTGAATATATCTGGGAGAATAGCGAATGGACCCAGGCCTATTGTCTGATAGCCGAAGATGATGTGAATTAATGGATTCGATGTTAATGCGTACATCAGCAACAGGAGAATCATGGTTATGAGGCCCAGTGTGAACTTTGACTTGACAGATCTGTAAATATCTAGGTAGATACCCAGAGTCAATAGGATGAGTGCTATGTTGATGAACGATACCATTGTTTTTAGAATGATGAAGGATGCGACGATGTGTGGGGGAATATCTGGCGGGGGAGCAGTTGGAACAGTAGCAATTGGAATGGTTGCGATTGCGAAAGCATAGCCCAGAATGGCCGCAAAGATTATTGCGATAATGAGGATTGCAATCAAGTATCTATTATTCATACTAATACACCTATTTCTTATTCGCGTCCTTAAAGCGTGTTTTCCCAATTCTCTCCCAAATCTGTTCAAAATCATCAAAGCTATTCCCAATATCTTCTGAAACAAAGTACATTGTACCATAGCCCTCTCCTTGAGGGATGAGAATCTTGTGTTCAGTCAAGACATCCAAGTGATGCCTGATTGTTTTATAATCGAGACTTAGGCGCTCCGCCAGTTGATTTGCATTGGAGGGAAATTCATGCAAAGCCAGAATAATCCTGGCCCTGTTCGCGCCACCTCTGGTGCCTGCTATAAGCCACCAGAGGAGTCTCTTGGTTATCATCAATTGAAGGGAATTTCAACTCTGTAATAAGTCATTATGCTTGAGATGAATGCTTCATTCTTAGTCATATCACCAAAAACCAAGAGAATCCATGTGTTAACGGTTGGCAATTATCAACCGTTTGGCACCTTCCAAAACCCTTATATTCTATCATTTATGATATCGATAGTGATATCGGTTGTGATTTCATTAATGATATTGTAACCGACAAAAACAAATGTAAGAGATAAGGTTAGAATAACATGTCAATGGGTCCGAGTGGAAAGTTGCAGGAAATAGTTGCCCTCTTTATTTCAAAGGGAGCTACAAGTGAGAGCAAAGCGATGACGCTCAAGGAATTGGGTACACCGCGGTTGTTCAAGGTTTTCCTCAATTCGCCTCTTGGTCCAAAGCTTCCCTTTGTGGAAGTTGGTGACAAATACTATTTGTCAGAAGAACGCGCAGCAGAAATTGAACAGCTTGGTGGAATGTTTTCTTTCGCACCATTCCAAGGCTGGGTAAAACATACCTCCAAAGTGCCCCGCGGTTACCTCAGATATCAGGTTCTTCAACTTCTTCATCAGCGACCAATGTCCGGCTCTGAGCTGGCTTCGTGCATTGAAGAAGAAAGCTCCGGAAATTGGCGTCCGAGCCCAGGCTCTTTATATCCCCTCCTCAATTCAATGAGTGATAGCGGCATTCTTGAACGACTGCCGGTTGATCAAGGTGTAAAAAGATACCGAATGACTGACCTTGGACAAGCCCTCCTCGATGAGGAGTTCGCGATTGCTGAACAGATGCGAGAAAAACTCAGATCCGGTCCGTTTCCCATTCCACCTTTTATGGATCTTCCTGAAGAATTCAACTTTCTCCGTGAGGCTATGAAAAGCATCTTTGATTCAATTGCAATACTCTTTCTTGAGCTGAAGGAGAACCCCGATTCCGGGATGATTAACGAAATGGAGAAGATAACAAAATCTGCTGCTCGAAAATTGGAAAAGCTTGTTGAACAAGTTGATCCCGATTGACATGTTGTTCTAATCACCCTTAGGGGTGGAATAATTGACAAAGATACTCGAATTAGAAAAAATAACCAAGAGATATGTCATGGGCGAAGTGCCCGTGGACGCTCTGAGAGGAATTAGCTTTGGTGTAGAGCAAGGCGAACTCGTCTCGATTTTAGGACCATCTGGTTCCGGAAAATCGACCCTTCTAAATATGATTGGAGCGCTTGATAGACCTACAGATGGTACTTTGATAATTAAGGGCCAGAATGTTTCAAAGTTCAACGATAATGAACTTGCAGAGACAAGAAAGAATGTAGGTTTCGTGTTTCAGTTCTTCAACCTAATACCGCGACTGAATGCTGTTGCGAATGTCGAACTCCCACTTACCATTGCTGGGGTGCATGGAAAGGAACGACGCGCACTAGCAGAGGATGCTCTGCGAATGGTCGGATTAGGTGAACGAATGACTCATAAATCAGCTGAATTGAGCGGCGGTGAGCGCCAACGCGTTGCAATGGCAAGAGCGCTGGTCACGAAGCCATCTTTTCTGCTAATGGACGAACCCACAGGAAATCTAGATAGTAAAACGGCTCAAGATATGATGGACCTCGTCGTGAATCTGAATGAAGAACAGAAGATGACGGTCCTCATTGTGACGCATGATGCCGAGGTTGCTGGGAGAACTCGTAGAACCCTTAGAATGCGAGACGGCCTTATTGAAGAGGATGTGACCAACTGATGAGATTGCGAGATACACTAGGTTATGCAGGTGGTGCGATACGACTTAGGAAGCTAAGATCCGGATTGACCACGTTAGGTATTGTTATTGGAATCGCTGCAATAGTTGCACTGCTCTCATTCACTCAAGGATTCCAAGTAGCAATCAATGGACAGTTCCAAGAAGGTCTCTCAACTGATGTTGTTACGGTATCTCCAGGAAATGGCGGCTTTGGCGGTCTTGGTTTTGGAGGCGGCGATTCCGATTTTGTGTTTTATGAAAACGATACGGATAGAATAGATGCTCTGGATGGAGTTGTAATTTCTTCAGCTACGGTGTCAAAAACAGTCACAGCAGAGTTTGAGTTGATGGATCGCATGCTAAGTTTAACCGGTGTGGACTTTGCTACCTACGAAGAGCTATACGCCACCTTCACTACAGTGTTGGGTGAGGTCCCTGCTGCTCCAGCAGATGGCGATGTGATTATTGGCTACTACCTCTATGACCCATGGGATAATGGTACACATTTAGTAGAGCTGGGTGATGAAATCAATGTTTACTACAGCGTCAGAAATGGGACTGTTCTCCAGCCTGTCAACTTGACAGTAACCGTTGTTGGGATTATGGAGGAGATTGGCTCATTTGGATTCGGACCTTCTGATAGTGGAATGTACCTTTCAATCAACTCTGCTCTAAACTACTTTGATACAGAGGAAGTAAACTCAATAGATGTCAAGCTTGAAAGCGATGATCAAGATTTCATCGCAGCTGTTTCTGATGATATTGAAGCACTATTCCTCAATGAAGTATCAGTGACCTCAGCCACTGCGCTTCTAGGAACAATAACCAGTGTATTAGGAATAGTCGACCTTCTCTTGGCAGGTATAGGTGGTATCTCCCTTCTAGTGGCTGGCATTGGCATCATGAACATCATGATTGTTTCTCTAATGGAACGAACTCGAGAGATTGGAATCTTGAAAGCATTAGGTGCCAAGGGTACAACTGTCCTAGGAATATTCCTTGCTGAAGCGCTACTCATCGGTCTACTTGGAGGAGTTTTCGGAATCGGCTTAGGTGCATTCCTAGCTAACCTCTTCGGCGGGATGCTCAATGGATTTGGTGGAATGGGAGGCGGAGATGCTGCTGCTGCGATGTCTATCGCACCTGTTGTAACGCCTCTCCTAGCATTGCAAGCAATGGTATTCGGGATTGGAGTCAGTGTGCTTTTTGCTCTCTGGCCTGCCTATCGAGCATCCAAGCTCATGCCAGTTGATGCTCTAAGAAGTGAATAATGTCCTATCCCTGAGGAAAAATCCTCAGGGGT
>JARGGA010000106.1 GCA_029210805.1 Candidatus Thorarchaeota archaeon | reverse complement strand
TATTGTTTCCTATATCCTGAACCACACAGGTGTAGTTGTAACTACCATAGCTCAGTCCATCGATTTGGATAGCAACTGCACTCCCATCCCATGGACCTGAATCAACTACAGTTCCATTTTCATAGATTACATAAGTGTCAGGATTGTCATCACTTGGTGTCCATGTGAGCCAGTGGCCTGGTGAGAACTCGTCATAGGATATGTCGTCAGGGACATCTATCGTGGGCAGGGTCATATCATCGAGGACTGTTATCCAGACTGTGCTGGTTTCACCATTTCCTCCTTCATCATAAACAATGATAGTGACATTGTACACGCCTTCAGGGAGTCCATCAATAGGTATCGTTAGGTTGTCGTCGTATCCTCAATCGAAATGGAAATTGAATCACTTGCCATTATTGCGATATTGGAAGGATCGGCTCCCGGATGTACAATGAACTCGTACTTGAGACCTCTCTCAGACATGTAGTACCTGAGGTCAATTCCATTGTAAATACCTGAATAAAGAATCTCGTCAAAAGTCGGAATATTCGAAAGATGTAAGTCACTCAATATGTAATTGACAACATGTGCTTTTTTCTTCATCCCATTGGGTGCTATCTCGTTTGCTCCCGGAAATGTGATTGAGAAAGATACTGCTTCGTCATTTGCTTCAAGGTATGCGAACTCGATCTTTGAATCTCCAAATCGAACAGCAACACCATTTGAAGAAAAGTAGTACTTGATAGACCCATCTGGAATTTGACCTAGATTCTGAATGAAGCCCCCAAAAGGCAATTCTTGTTCACCATTGCGTAATATGGTGTCATCGAATTTGATTCCCTCGTCCTTGAGTATCTCAAGAATTTCGGATGAATCTTGAACAAGATCCATGTTATTATCTGTCTGTACTTCAGCTGGGCTAAAGACCAGTTGAGAAGTAGAAACTAGTGGCGCAAGCAGCATCAATGTAACAAATAGTGTAACTACAACACGCGAAGTGGACACCATCGAACTCAATCACCCTAGTATCAATAATGCGATAGTTCTCAAACTCTATGAGAAAGCGGGATTATAAGTACGTCGACTTTTAGTTATTCGCGATTTTACCGGGCAAGACATGAAAACCCGCAGACCTATGGCAACAAGCAAATCCCGAAGAATTAAGAGTGACCGTGTCAGTAGGGAGAAGATATACCGTTTCAGGTTGTGAGGAGAGATTAAGCAATGACTGAGATGTATTGGCACGATGGCGCTGGATGGCCACGAACAGCCAAGAAAACGTTGGAATACCCGAAGGAACCGCTATATGCGATGATGGATAATTCAGCTGACAAGAGTGGGAATCTACCCTATACAGTGTACATGGGACAATCGAGAACATATTCTCAAGTTAGAGAGGACGCAAATAGAGTTGCAAACTTTCTTGTCAGTAAGGGCATCAAAGAGGGGGACAAAGTTGCAATATTCATGCCTAACGTTCCACACTATCCAGCTGTTTTCTTCGGAGCGCTGAAAGTTGGTGCGATGTTGGTTACATGTAATCCATTGTATAAAGCGGGCGAACTAAATTACCAGCTCAATGACACAGGAGCTGTTTTGGTTTTTGTTTTTGATCATCCTACTTTCGTACCCACGTGCTATGAAGCTATCAAGGGTACAGGTGTAGAAACTGTTGTTGTGTGCAACATCAAATCGTTCCTTCCCAAGATAAAAGCAGTAATTGGCGGGTTGATTGGAAAGGTTCCGAAGAGTCCCTACTATGAGGAAGATAAGACCATCTTTTATGATGACATCATTGCCCAATATGAACCAAAATCCCCTCAAGCAAAAGCTGACCCAAATGATACTGCAATTCTCATCTATACTGGTGGTACAACAGGAACTCCAAAAGGTGCGGAGCTGACTCATTCGAATCTGGTATCCAATGTTCTTCAGATTGGAGATTGGGTCTATCTTGAAGAAGAGGATATTGACGATCGACCATCTGGAGGGGTACGCTATGGCGAGGAGGTTTTTTGTGGCGCAATTCCTTGGTACCATAGCTATGGATTAACCCTTACTCTCCTGATGTCAACCATGTATGCTGGACAGCTAGTCTGTGTCCCAGATCCAAGAGGCGGGAAACCACCTATGTCAGATCTACTCAAAGACTTACAGGATACAAAAAGTACAGTTCTGAACTGCGTACCTGCACTCTACGCAGCAATTGTAAATCATCCAGATACGAGCAAATTCGATTTGTCTTCAGTCAATATCTGCAGCTCAGGAGCTGCACCACTACCACCTGAACTGGCAAAGAGCTTTGAAAAAGTGACAGGAGCAATTCTCTTTGAAGGATACGGGCTAACTGAAACATCTCCAGTCACACACATCAATCCTACCAATAAGAAACAGAGGAAGTTTGGCTCTATTGGGCTACCTCTTGCAGACACGATTTGTAAAATTGTAGACATTCAAGAGGGAACAAAAGAACTAGCCATCGGAGAGGTAGGCGAAATAGCAATTCATGGACCACAGGTTTTCAAAGGATATCTCGGGAAGCCTGAAGAAACTGCGAATGTAATGCGGGAATTCGGAGGCAAGCGCTACTTCCTAACTGGGGATATAGGACACATGGACGAAAATGGCTATACCTTCATCTCAGATCGAAAGAAGGACATGGTGAACGTCGGCGGTCTCAAGGCATACCCCAGGGAAATTGAAGACCTCTTTTTTGAACATCCCAAGGTAGCCATAGCCGCAGTGATTGGTCTTCCACAAGAAGAGGATCCGAGTAATGAGTTCGTGAAGGCATTCGTAGTTCTGAAAGACGGAATTGAAGCGACGCCAGAAGAATTCATTGAATGGGCAAGGGATAAGATGGCGGGCTACAAGAGACCTAAGGAAGTAGTGATTGTAGATTCATTACCCATGAGCACCGTTGGCAAAGTACTCCGAAGGGTGCTGAAGGAAGAAGAATTGGCAAAAAGAGGTTCGTAACAATGAATATGAAGAGAATGGGAGCTTGGTGTGGTATAATTGCCGGAATTCAATTTATTATCATAACCTTTGGAATAATGCTCTTCTATCCAGAAGGCTATTCGTTCCTAGAGAACACTTTTAGCTCCTTGGGATATTCTGTCACAAAGGGATACCCTACACCTCTGAACTGGCTCTTTTTTGCAACAGCCACAACATTGGCAGGAGCCCTGTCTATACCATTTTGGCTAACCTTGCGAACTGTATTCACTGAAACAGCGCTACAAAGAGGACTCAGTTGGGTGGCAACAATACTCGGACTAGTATCTGCACCATGTTTGGCTGGTGTTGGAATCTTCGCTGCGGACCTATATGGACTTCAGCATGGTTTGTCAACGATATTGTTCTTCATCTTAGTCGCATTGGGAATTGGGGTTTATTCAGTTGTGATTCTTCTCAACACTGAGTATCCAAATACATATTCCTTAGTTGGTATCATTACCGGAGTATTGTGTATTCTCTATATCTTGGTTATCCACGGTGCGGCGATGCAAAAAGTTGCCGTCTATGCGATTATCCTATACACAGTTTTTCAAGGGTATGAATTGCTGAAAATCTTTGAAAAGACGGAACCAATTGGAAACGTACAGGATTGAAACCATCGAAACACATTATTGCATATAATGAACGAGTCGCATCCCAGAGAGATGATTAGATGCCGGTTACACCACTGCACTACCCACTAGCTTGGTTGATATCTAAAGCCAATAAGAAACTGATTTTGCCAGCTCTAGTAGTAGGTTCAGTTATTCCGGATGTCGAAGTTCCAATCCTCTGGTTCTTCTTTACGGGAGTGCTACCAGACCATTTGATTTTGCACAGTCTGGTGGGGGGACTTACACTTGGAACAATCTTGGCAGTTGTGGGAACATCACTGTTTTACCCGTGGATAGTTTCTACAATATTTGGGGTTGACAGACAGGATCTGAAGGAGGCCTGCAAAATAACTCCAATCTTAGTTCTATCCTGTTTTCTGGGAGTCGTCAGCCATCTATTGATAGATTACACAATGCATTGGTTCAACCCGATTCTCTGGCCGTGGGTGGACCCCTTCATCTTTGTGGGGCCACTTGCTCTACTATTTGCTGTTGGAGGCGATGTTGAAGGTATAGGATTCCATACTGCAAACATGCTGATAAGTGCAATAATGGGAATCTTTTGGATTGCGATTCTGATAAGATATGCAAAAGATGACCTATGGAGAAATGTTTGGCTCGGCACTGATTCACTAGAGTGTGATAGTCCAATCAAAAGAAATGACTAATGATATTTCTCGTAACTCGGGCAAATGCCTCATTCACATTTTTGTCTAGCTTCACTGATACCTCAATATGATCCATACCAAGCTCCTCAGCCAGCTTCTTCCCTTCTTCAGGTGAAATAACCCGATCTAGGGCAAGATCCATCTTATTTCCAACAAGGAGTGCAGTATAATTATCCAAGTTTTTATCGGCTTCCTTCTTCCAATCATATACTTCATTGATTGACTCCCAACTTGTAACATCGTACATAAACACTACAGCATGAGTGCCAATGTAATAGTTTGCTCGAACGCGCTCCAAGAAATCTTGGGACCCCATATCCCATATTTGAAGGGTAGCGAAGTCATCTCCCATTTTCATCTTCTTGTAGGCAAAACCGGTTCCGAGAGTTGGTGAATAATGCTCGCGAAAGGTGCCAGAGGAATATCGAATAATCATGCTTGTCTTCCCAACTGACGCCGATCCGACGGTGACTATTTTCAACAGGTAAGTTGGACTCATTCAATTGCACCTTTCAGGAGTTCAGGAAATTCCTCTATCATTATAGGGTCTATACCTGCTTTAAATCTAGTAGATTATGTCTTTTGGTAAGATGATGCCTCTCTGTCGCGCTAGAATAAGGAGTGTCAGTTTTGCCGCAGGGCATAATCTGGAGTACTCTAGCATGAAATGCTCGAATGATTCTGTTCTGCTTTGTTTCACGTGCTGGACTGGCATACCTTCCATTAATGGGATGCCTGATATACCGCATATCCCCACGATGATTTCAGAACCATAGATGACCTGTCCTCGTTGTACAAGAACATGGACAAGATCCTCGAGTCCGCTTGACCCTATTTTTTCCAGTGGGTAAGTTTCAGCGACTTGAACTTTTGGCCATTGTTCGGTAGTTAGTTGTTCCAACCAGAATCCAAACTCCTCTATGCCCCTCAAATCAGCTACTGAGTACCGATTGATTATTTGTTGCGAGAATTCTTTGGTCATGATTTGAATGAATGAATCCAGAAGTTTTCTATCAAGGGCAACCGCGAATTGAGCAATTATCTTCATCCATTCGCCATATAAACGCATTAACCGTTTTGGGTCTAGTCCCTCAAGAATTCTGAAATCAAAATCTACAGTCCATGTGTCATCTTTAAACCGCAACTGGCCTAGAGTTTCTGGAGTTTCACTTCTTTGCATAACTAGGCGAAGCGCGTTTGTTGCCTCACGCCGATTTTGAGTTACCTCAGCTGCCCGGAGAGCTATCTCGAGTACTTCCTTAGCAAGGAGAATGCGTCGCTTCTCGGGGGAAAGAATCTCAATAACTTCAGTTTCTCGCAAATAATCCAGGATACGTAATAGCTCTCGTTCATCGTATTGCCCTTGTAGTTCTGCGAGTATCTCACGGACTGTTCGTCTACCATCGATTAACCCAGCAAGATGAGGAAGAACTCCAACCATTTCAGGATGGAGACCTTGCAGATCGCGTGTTTCACTCGAGGTGGCCTGAATGTGCCGCAAGAACCGCGTTCTGGCACTTACGAAATCCTTGAAACTGACCATATTTCGAAAGCGAATAACTCGATGAGTCCAAAGTCTGGACATTTCGAAAAGTGCTTCATCTTGTGGAAGATTGCTTACATCGATGACTTCTCGAACGCTTCTTGATCCGTTAATAAAAGGCACAATTTTGCTAGTGCCAGTGGGTACGGAATCAGGTTTGATCGTGAAGTATGGCACCCATGTATCGGGTAGTTCCTGAAGGGAGAGTTTAGCTGTTACACGTTCTCCAAAGGACTCGAGATAAACATAGATGAAAGAGTCGTCAAACTCAGAGGTTTCAGTAACAGGAAGCCATTCAAGCTCGAACTCTGCCAATAACGAATCTAGCAAGTCTAGAGTTTCCTGATTTAGACGTCTTCTACAGACAGCAACTAAGTTTGTCCTGACTCCATGAGTGACAGTAAATACATGTGCACCATAATCAACTTGGAATACAGGAGTGCTTTGATCGAATACTTGTTTTGAGAACATGTCAATAGCTGCAAAGAAGCTTGATGCTAGGACCGGATTCATGCCAAACGCCTTTGGATCAATCTGCATGTAGAATCTTGGATTACCACTCGTATCAATAATGAGAATGGCTTCAATGGCAAGGTCAGTCAAATTGTTTCACCGGCTAATTCGACATGCGTGGCCCCATATAGCCTTCTTCATGACTTCGGCTCTGTGGAAAAAGTCATCTCCCTGCACACTCCAGGTAGTTAAGTCGTTGGATGTTGTGAAGGACCACCTTGATCAGCAGCTCTCTCCGACGCTGTCTATTCCGTCTCGAACTCAGACTCCCGGTGAATCTCACCTTCATCATTCCAAACACGGTCTCCACAAGACTTCTCTTTCCATAGTCATGAGCCTGCTTCCACTCCTCGGGGCCTGACTTGTACTCTCTGGTCAACTGTCCGTATGCAGGATATCCTCGTGACAGGGTCCTTGCATTCTTCTTCGGTTCGATTGCTGGATATGCTCCAAGATCAGCTATGAACTGGACATTCCTTTTCGAGATGTAGGCCTTGTCACCATACACGGCCTCAAGCTGTGAAGACCCCACTCTTCTCACCAGAGCTATCATGTGCTTTGCATCACCTCCAGGTCGTGCAGTGACCCGGGACCTGTGTATCAGGAAGGTGTCCGTGTCCACCACGTTGTGAAGCGCATGGAAACGCCGTTTCAACGTCTTCTTGAACCGCATAGACATCCACTCTCCCCCGGTGGAATGAGAGAACCCGGTAGAGTCCACAGCAATCCTCCTGGGCGGAGGTTTCTTTCGAGCAAGGAGTTGGTACATGCCATGAAGAAGTTGGGTGTCCAGCCGCTTCAATGCCTTATGGAGCAAGGAGTAGCTGGGAGCTCTGGTGAGTCCAAGGTGTTGAAGGAGCTGGGGGTTGAAGTCGACCCGGGCAACAAAGTCACGATAGCCCAGACCAGAGTCGAACTTGAGTCCCAGAAGAACAAAGAGTGTGGGAAGAGGAAACTCGACCGGGCGACCATGACTGGACCGGGTGTCCGGTATGGTATTGCAAAGGCTGATAAGCTCATCAAGGAGAAAGTGATACTGGCGAGCCTTGGCTGTATCATATGAGGAATCGTAGGACATGAATCATGTGACGCAGCCAATTCGCCCTTGATTCCTTGTATTACCTCTGACTTTTTCCACAGAGCCCATGACTTCTAATAAATTGGTTTCAGTGTCAAAGGTAGTAATGTAATAGGTTATATGTATAATTAACTATGGTTAATTGGTGTATTTATTGGAAAAGACAATTGGTAAAATCACATCGAACTCATTGGGTTCGCTTGGAGAACCAGAGATACAATACGGTTACATTGATGTTCTTGCAGAAGATGGAAGACAGTTTCATGTCAAAGTAGATGTTCATACGTTTCACGAAACTCTGAATCCTGGCCAGAATGTAGAAATCGAATATATCAGTCTTGGCGGCACGGATATTCTTGTTGCAAAAGCAATATCCATTGTAGGCCAATGGATACCTCCAAAGAAACAAGTCAAAGCAACAGCTTAGTACTCAAACGATTATCCTCAAGACTACTATCCATGGATTTCTTTGTGCTTCTTTCCTAATTCCACATAGAGTTCTGCATTCATCTTGAATCCTTCACGCATGTCAGAACTTATTTCCTTCACAACTTTTCCAGGGATTCCAAGAACCAGCGAGTTTGGAGGTATCTCCGTGCGTTCGGTGACAACTGTTCCAGCACCTATAACACTGCCTTCACCAATCTTTGCACCTGATAGGATTATAGCCCCGATACCAACAACAACATTGTCGCCAATCTCAGCACCATGAATCATACTATTGTGTCCCGCAGTAACATAATCACCAATAACTGTTGGATTCATGAACTCACAATGCACAGTGGCATTATCTTGGATTGATGATCCGCGACCTATTCGGATATAGTTCATGTCAGCACGGATTACAGCAAATTCCCAGACGCTACTATCTTCGCCAATCTCAACATCTCCAAGGAGAGAAGCTCTAGGAGATATGTAAGCATCTGGATGAACTTTGGGTTTTTTGCCATCGAACTCGTATAGTCCCATTATCCTTAACACCAAGAGACGAAATATCGTTCGTGTCTTTAAAATTATTGAAACAACAGACAAAACCTATTCCTTGCAGTGTGAGTGAACTGGAAGAAACTTCTGTGTTCCACCTTTCTCACGACTGCTGTCAGCAGCATGTTTCAGACCGGAGTCATCAACATTGACGTGAGCTTTGCCCCTCTTCACAGGAACATCGTTCCTCAGATGGGACCTGGCTTCTGTCCGCTGCATTTTATCAGAAGCACCAGAGCTTTTGATTACAGACGGTATTTCCACAGCATTTACCATGGCAGGGTCTTTACTCCTCGCAAACTCCACAAGTGAAGTCTGGTCATAGCAGTCGGCCACGGACTTCCCTTTAGAGACTGGTTTTCTCTTAGGAAGTGAGGACTTCCCTTTAGAAGAAGATTTCTTCCTCCGGGCTTTCAGTATGGTCTTCTCTTTGTGAGTAAGCCACATCCCTAGTCCTTTCTCATCTCTTAGTGAGGGGATGAGCATAATATGGCGCTTACCAATATTGATAGCACCGTTCAGGTCGGCGTTTTCACGATATCCACAGGGGTGACAGATGAAGAGGTTCTGTTTGGGTCGCATTCCCTTGCGTCCACACTTGTGGCACATGATAGAGGTCCACTGTTCAGGGACAGCGAGGTATCGCTTTGGGTCAAATCCTAGAGCTGCAAGTTTATGCCCAAGCAAGTCACGGACTCTGGCAAAGGCCCAGCGGTGAATCATACCTCTGAACCTTCGCCCTCTGAAGTTACCTTTTCGAGCAGTGTTCCTGATTCCACTCAGCTTACCAATTGTGACATAGAGGTCATATTGCTCCGACATCTCTGTAATATGATTAGTAATATCTCTCACTAACTTCTTGTCGTATTCTTTGCTGATCCTATTCCCTTTGCCACTCAGCTTCCTGAGCTGAGCAGTCACATTGTCTTGGTTGATACCGATTGAAAGGAGTTTCTCTTACTTGGGACCATAGACAAGATATCGATTA
>JARGGA010000105.1 GCA_029210805.1 Candidatus Thorarchaeota archaeon | reverse complement strand
ACTGTTTGATAAATGTCCAGGATTGTCCAGGTTTTTGGTAGCTGTTAGCAACCCTCGATTAACCCGTCATGATCTCATCATAATCATCTAACCAGGTGTTTAGATTGGCAGCTATCTCACTTGCGGGAAGTAGTGGATTTAGTAGGTTCACGTCATTTGGATGAAGGGCATACTGAAATGCTGGATCGAATGTAACATCAAAATTGGCCGGGAACATCCATTGGTTGAGCGCAATATGTGATTGTACAAAGGAAGATAAGCAGTAGTCAATGAATAACTTGCCAATGTCTGGATTTGGTCCATCTTTGACAAGCCCAATTCCTTCAACTTGCATCCATGCATAATCTACACCACCATACTTGAGCGGAGCTATTGCTGTATCTGGTTCACCTTGAATATAGTATGAGCTGTATGCGGGGTCCGTTCCATAACTAACAAGTAGATGACGTGTTGGATCAGAATCCCATTTGGTCCATGCTTCGGTCCATCCCTCTTGCACATCGATATCATCCTTTACATTCTGCCACCAGTCAGTCCAATCTTCATGCATAAGCTTTTCAGATATTGTAATTTGACTAAGCAAGAATGCTAGTCCCGGACTGCTGAAATGTGGATTCTCAGTTACTAGCATTGGAGAAAGACTCGATAAATTCTGAAGTGTTAGGTTATCTAAAGAAGGATGCGATGTAGTATTTACTACAGATGGTTTGTAGATGACGGTGATCAATCCAAAGTCAAATGGGGCGACATAGTGTTCCGAATCAAGCGCGCTTACAATTGAATCATTGATTAGATCAATGTTTGCTGGTATGTATGGCTCAAGAACACTCTTTGCAAGACTCTGCAATATTAGTATATTATCAATGCCAATTACAACATCCGCGACCGGGTTCTCCGCCTCTGCCACTAGCCTTGAGACGATTCCGTTTGCGTCTGTCTGTAACCGAACGATATTGATATCTATGCCGTATTGCTCTTCGAATGCTCCAAATACTGTTTCATCTATATCATCCGGATCATTACCCCAGAGCATGAAGCTATCGTAAGTATAGACCGTGAATGTGGGTTTTCTCCATGTGAGAATACCATATGATGCAACTACAATGATTATGACTATTGCTACCGCAATTATCAGTGTCTTTGGATTTCTACGTGTCGGATATTGGTTAGTTGCCATCTCAAACATCACACTTTATATTGCAGTTATACAACTTGGTTATAGAACTGTGTGGAATAAATAACTTCCTACTGAGGTGTTATAATGCGGCCACCATGTGAACTTGTGCAACGGGATTATCTCCCATTATTGAGATCCTTGCTTGCAAAGAAACTGAATGAGGAGGGGAAGTCACAAAATCAGATTGCAGAAAGCATGGGCATCACTCAAGCCGCGGTAAGTAAGTACTTGAATCAAACCTCAGAAAAGCATCCTCTACTACGCGCAGTCAATGAACTGGCAACTCGAATGGCTTCTGAAATCATATCTGGCACCTCTCGGAGCGATATTTTAGTACGAGAGATTTGCTCTACCTGCATGGGTCTTCGAATTGGTTCTGAGATCTGCGTGATGCATCGAGAGAATATAGCCTCTCTTGCTGAAGTTGATTGTGATATTTGCTCTGAGTTATTAGGTGGATCGAATTCTGATTTATCATCAAGAGCTGAAACCCTTTCAGATATACGTGACGCTCTCCGTCTATTATCTGATTCAACAGTCTTTGGTCGTTTGGTGCCACAGGTAAGGGCGAATATTGTTGCGTGTAATAAGAATGCAAAATCAGTAGCGGATGTAATTGGTATCCCCGGACGTATTACACTCGTTGAAGGCCGGGTACGCTCATTCTCCGGTCCTAAATTTGGTGCGTCGACGCACACAGCAAGTTTGTTGTTGGAAATGCGAAAGTCTTGGTCTCAAGTGAATTCTTGTCTATGCATCAGCGGTCAATCGCACATTGTCGAATCTGCAAAAACCCTTGGAGTGCAAATCATTTCTCTGAATCGATCTGAAAGCAATCCACGCGATATAGCAAATGCAGCGAAGCTGAAAAAGATGAAACCAAGTTCTAGAAAATTGTTAGGGATCCATGTTCCTGGTGGCATTGGCGTCGAGCCCATCCTTTACATATTTGGTCCCCGAGCGACTGGGCTGGCAGAAGAAGCTGAGGAAATCGGTAGACTATTGGATAGTTAGGATGCTTATGCGTGTTACATCGTTTTATCTTTCAAAACTATTCTATCTATGAAGAGTCAGATTAGAGGTGATACCATGGTGACAATACGACAAGGCCAGATACGCGATTGCAAGGACCTCCTGACAGTATATAGTACAACTCGCTGGTTTTATCGAACAAGACCAGAGGGATTCAGAACTGTTGAGGAAGTGAAAGATGAACATCGTGGTATTGGCTTCAAGAAATGGGGTTGGCTTGTTGCTGAAAAAGATGGTGCCATTGTAGGGGAGGTCGTGTTTAGAATAGAAAAGAGTCCAGTATTTGGCCGTATCGGCATAATTAGGAACATGGACATTGATGTCCGTTTTCAGAAGGAGGCAATTGGCACTCAACTCACCAAAGCCGCAGAGAAGATTATGAAAGAGAAGCGAGTTGCTCGAATTTTTCTTGTTACACCACCAGAGGTTTATAATTTCTGGATGAAAGTGGAATACTTCTCAAGAGGTTCTTTGGATTATATTCAAGCCAATCCCGAGAAGATTAAGACAGTACCTCCTCGTGGTGTTAAGAGAGTTGAACTCAAAAATGTAAACAAGCTACCCAAGTCGATGGACTTCTCCAATATCGCTTTACCTGGGCTACTTGTAGAAACGCTTGGTAGAATTGTTGATAACGGGCATCTTGGAAAGTTATTTGAGTTTTATAAGAAAGATGTTCTTATTGGTGTTAGCGCGATTCTTAAGGCTAGCCCAAAGGAAGCGGAGTTTGTTATTGATGTAATTCCATCTTACGAAGATTACGCTGATGTTATCCTAGGCAACACACTTGCCGTTGCATCCCAATGGAAAGTAAAGAAAGTTAGGTGCATGATTCCGACAGACCAGCTTGACCACTACAAACCAGTAGCTCGCTGGTCCATCGAGAGGGCAAAGGATATTCCAGTTACCCGTATCGTGTGAATTAGTTCTCGTAGTCCTCTTTCAATAGAGGCAAGACCCAATTCATGAATACTAGGACTCCTCCGAGTATCCATATGCTTGCGAGATTGATATGCCATATTGCAGAAGAGATTGAATTCACTCCGAGAATCACGTATCCTGCAATTAACACAGCCACATAGACAAGATCCAAGATGATTGCAGGTTTGATTGGTTCTCCGTTCTTCTTTCTATAGAGTGGAATTAGAAGTGCAGCACCAATAAGAAGCGCTAGACTCACAATCTCATTTAGTCTCATGTTGGCAAAGCCGTAGACTTCTTCGATCTCGACAGATTCACCCTCATCTGTTTCTACGACAACTCTGATAGTATGTTCCCATTTATCATAGATGGCAGTATCGATGTTGAATGTGAATTCGCCAGGAGTCACGTCTGTATAAACTGTGCCATTGTCATCATCATCTACATAAACAGTTACTGTAACTGTATCCCATGTTGAATCGATATCTATTGTGAATGCAACATAACCGCCTACTAGATCCTCAGTCGGCGATACAAATTCTACAGAGGGGGCGCCATGATTATCCACAACAAGTTCCCATTCTGACATCCAGAAGTGACCAAATGCATCATAAGCCTTGAACGTGAAATTGTGGTCTCCTTCCGAATAACCAGTAGTATCAATATTGAAAGTAGACCTTCCTTCATTAATTGTTATATTTGAAACATCAGAAGCCAGTACATCGTCAACATAGACTGATAGCTCAACTGAATCATATGGTGATTCTACGGTGATTTGGAATTCTGCATCTCCCGCAACATGATCATATTCAGTAATACCTCCAATCCAAAATCTTACATAATCTAGGAAGTAGAGTGTGATCTCGTCAGTTGCTTGAAGGCCTTCTTCTGTATATACAAACACCTTGATGTCATGATGTCCGTTTTCGTAACGACTACCATTTATAGTGTAGTTTGCTGCTCCTGTTGGTTCCAATGTGTGATTGAATTCTGACGTCATTTCGCCATCAATTGTGACGTTGAGGTAAACCTCAGAGTAATCGGAAGTTATGTTGAGGTATAAATCGTCGAGCCCAGTGAATGTACCTCCTGCTTCAGGACCAAGAATCTCTACCTGTGGCATTCCGTGATTATCCACTGTGAATAAAAGCGAATAACTCTCCTTATCATTGGTTCTTGTAGTATTATCCTCAAATAAGAGGGTGAAATTGAGCAAACCTTCAGGTAGGGTCATTGTATCTACAGTGACGTTCTGTAGGCCAGTTCCAATTGAGGTGATATTATAGTCCGGGTAAATCTCACCGTCAACAAACAATGTAAGGTTCAACGGACCATTTACTGATGTTATATCTAAAGTTAAATTGAATGTACCCTCAACCGTGCTTTGGTTTGCCGGTGTTTGGAGTACAATCGTGATATTGTCCGAATCAAATCCTGCAAATGTATGAGGATTGATGGGTGCTTCAGTTATCCCCATGGCGGAGGTTATTGTCATAGGTTGAATGCATATTGAAGAAGCGAAAAGAGCTGTTATAGCAAATATCGCTAGTAGACTTATCTTTCTCATTCTGAAGCCTTCCTTGAACCCAGTACCAATTTAGTCGGGCGGATGGGGCACAGGAAATTGGACTACTTTTAAGGCTAGCGCCAGTTTCAAACATGTACAAGGGGAGATATATTAGAGGTAATGAACAACGAGAAATGGTCTACAACATGGGATGCATATGCGATGACACTTGATAAAGCCTCGACTAGAGATGCCATCTGGTCTCCTTCCGTCAATCTCTCAGAACGTGTAAAACGACTTCGTGATCACTTCTATTCGTTTAATGATCGAATCGAAACCAACGAACCACTATCTTTCACCACGGGAACAGATTGGGATGAAGTATATTCTATACATGACTGGGCAAATGAACCTGCAATCTATCCATTCTTTGCCTCAATAAATGCAACACTGCAAGGTATGGCAATTCCTGTCGATTTACCGGCTAATTATTGGAAGCATGGCCTAGCAATGAGAAGAGCCATCTTTTTCCATGAGGTCATGACAAGGTATATGCCTATTACCATTCTAGAGGGAGAGTTAATTGTTGGTTTCAATTTCAATACGGCTCTATCACGGTCTTTGAACAAAACTGAATCTAAGAAACGAAATAAAGAGATGAACACCTGGTTCGATGAAGCCAAGCGTCTGAATGCTGTAGGTATTGGAACTGCATCATGTGTTCCAGGACATCTGATACCCAACTATGGGAAGGCTCTCCAGATTGGTATGAAAGGATTGGTGGCAGAATATGAAGAAATTCTGAAGGGTGATCTTTCTGATGAGCACCGTGAATATGTACAATCCCTAATTCTCAGTTGTGAAACTGCTAGAGATTTCAATCAGAGATACGCGAAGAAAGCAAGAGAACTTTTGGATAACACAACTGATTCTGATAGAAGAAAAGAACTCGAAGAGATTGCCCGGATTTGTGAAAAAGTTCCATGGAATCCCCCCGATACGTTCTGGGAATCCTTGCAAGCTCTCTGGACTGTTCATATGCTTGTGATGGCCGCAGAATCCTACCCTGGTGCAGGATTATCCCATGGTCGATGGGATCAATACATGTACCCCTTCTATAAAGCAAGTATCGAATCAGGTGAACTATCCCCTGAAATGGCAAAAGAGCTCATGCACACTTACTGGATAAAACACAACTATGTCTATGATTTCCAGGGCCGATTAGGATTGAATCAAGGAATCAATTCTAGTTTTGGACAGCTGATGACATTGGGTGGCTGCGGTCCGAATGGTGAGGATTTGACTAACGATCTCACTTGGCTTGCTCTTGATGTTATTGAAGAAATGAATCTTTTAGAACCGAAACCAAATATTCGAATTCATCGAAATACCCCCGACCATTTTCTGAAACGAATAGCTGAAATGCTTTCTCGAGCTCAAGGGTCTCCATTCCTGCTGAATTTTGATGAACACAGTATTGAAGGGATGGTGTGGCAGGGAGTACCTCGCGAAGATGCATGGAATTATGGTGTGGTGGGCTGTCTTGAGAATACCATGCAAGGCAATGATAGATCAGACACAGTTGATGTGAACATGAACCTAGTGAAGGCTATGGAATTTGCACTTAACGATGGCAAGGACATGGCAACCGGCGACCAGATGGGCCTGAAGACTGGTAGCCCAACAAATTTCACATCTTATGATGACTTCCTTCAAGCAGTAAAAGCTCAGCTTGGTGAGATGATACGGTTGTTAACAAAAGCTGGAAACATGGCTGATACACTCAGAGCCAAGTATCAACCTATTCCATATCTCAGTGCGATAATGGATGGCTGTGCGAAAAGAGGAAAAGACATCAACGAAGGAGGAACTGACTGGAACTTCAATACTATCGAAGGAATGGGAATTGCAACCCTTGCAGATTCAGTTGCAGCAGTCAAAATGATGGTCTATGATCAGAAGCGAGTCAAGATGACAGACCTCCTAGATGCCCTGAAGAACAATTACGAAGGTCATGAGGAACTTAGACAAATGCTTCGTAAGAAAGCACCAAAGTTTGGAAATGATGATGACTTTGTAGATTCCATTGCTCGAGACCTCTCAATGTTCTGGGCACAAGAAGCCGTCAAATATGATAATCCATTCACCGGTCGGAAGTACCGCGGAGGTTATCTAAGTTGGAACTATTATGTTCCACTAGCTCCTCTCACAGGAGCGACACCGGATGGCCGAAGACGTGGCGAGTTTCTTTCCGGAGGTGTTGGTGCGGTACAAGGAATGGATGCCACTGGTCCTACGGCCTCGATCAAATCTGTAGGGAAAATTGGACTCGAGACAATTCCTAATGGTGCTTCTCACACGATAACTCTGAGTCCTTCAATGGTGCGGACTCCTGAACATGTGGATAAGCTTGCAGCTCTGTTACGGGCTTACAATGAGGCTGGTGGAACTGCATTGCAGATCAATATCATTGATGGAGAAACTCTGCGTGATGCACAAGCCAATCCCGACAAGTACTCGAATCTCTTGATTCGAGTGACTGGATACAATGCATTCTTCACACAGATTGGTCGTGAGCTCCAAGAAGAGATCATGACAAGAACGGAGCATAGCCTCTGATGACCCCTACAGGAATACTCACTAACATTCAACGTTGCTCAACAGAAGATGGGCCCGGTATTCGGACATCAATATTTCTCAAAGGATGTCCGCTGCATTGCATCTGGTGTCATAACATTGAAACCCTTGATTCTGAACCCCGTCTAGTATGGCACGGGCAGAAATGCATCGGTGATGAAGCCTGTGTGAGAGTGTGTCCTGAAGAAGCATTGCAATTGACTTCTACAGGCATGGTTATTGACCTGGAGAAATGCAAGACTTGTGGGGATTGTGAGGATGCATGTCCTAGTGGTGCCCTAGAGATAATAGGCAAAACCTGGGATGCTGAGAAACTCGTTGAAGAATTATTGCGAGATAAGGTCTTTTTTGAAACATCAAATGGAGGCGTCACTATATCAGGTGGTGAACCTTTGATGCAGTCAGAATTCGTCATAGCAGTTGCTTCAGGACTTAGATCTAAGGGAGTTCATGTTGCTATAGATACAAGCGGCTATTCAAGTGAAGCGACATGGCGAAAAGTTATGGAACATGTTGATATGGTTCTTCTTGATTTGAAGCAAATGGATCCAGCGAAACACAAGGAGTATACAGGTGTTCCCCTTGATAGAATTCTTAAGAATGCAAAAATCATTGCAGAACTGAATATACCTGTATGGATTCGGACTCCCATAATTTCAGAGCACACTGATACCAGCGAGAATATTCAAGCGATATCTCGATTCATTGTAAATGAAATGCCTAATGTTGAGCGGTATGACCTTCTAACGTTCAATAAAATGTGCATTGAGAAGTATTTGCTGTTTGGTCTTGAGTATCCTCTCAGAGATTATGATTTGATTGAGAATGGCCAAATAGAGAAATTAGCTATGACTGCAAAATCAGAAGGTGTAATGAACGTAGTATGGTCTGGCATGACTAAGAGAATTGATACTAATGAGGTGAAGAGTAGTGAATAACTTATTACCAGAAGATATGACAAAAGCATTGGATGAGTTCATGACTCCCAAATTCATGATAACTCAGGATTCGAATGGTGAACCTAATACTGCACTTGTGATGACTTGGACGACCTATGACAATGACAAGCTTGTATATGGTGATTTTATGACCTTCAAGAGTCGTCAAAATCTCCTTGAAGGAAATTCAAAGATGGCACTTCTTGTCTTGACTATGGATCTTTACAGCTGGTTAATCAAAGCTGATTTTGAATCATTTCATCAGAATGACGAAGTATATGAATTCATGGCGATGAAACCTCTGTTTAGATATAACCAATACACAAATGCTAGAGGTGCCGGACTAGCTATTCCCAAATGGACAAGCCAAGGATACGGAATATCTAAACTAAATGTCCTGTCAAATTACATCAAAGCTCGGATGGCCAAGGGCAAAGTTCCTTTTGTTGAAACGAAAGAAGGTAACATGTCGCCGCCCATTCTGCGGCGTTTTGCTGAGATGGCGGCAGTGAAAGTCATTGCATTCATTGATGAAGATGGATATCCCGCCGCGTTTCCTGCTTTCGGAATGGTGCCTTCGCATCCAAATAGGTTGGTTGTCAAACGAGGAGAAGAAAGGCGTAGGGGATACAAACTGCGTGATGGTCAAAGGGTTGCTGTTTCATTGGTTACTCTCGAACCTGCAGCTTTTCAAGTAAAAGGCACTTTTAGGGAGATTAGTGATAGTACCGGAGTCATTGAACTAGACCGCGTTTTTGTTTGTTCCTTGCCTCGTCCTGGATTGCGTGTTGACCTACCTCTGATAGAGATGCCTCAAGAGCCTTAGATTCTGACCATATGGTGATTTCAATTGAAGGAATGGAATTTCGATGCAAAGGATGGGCGCAAGATTTCAGTTAGGTACGCAAAAGTAAGTGATGCGTCTGATCTCCATGAGAACTTCTGTCAAGTTGTATACGAAGCCGAATGGCTTCCAACATTGACACCAAACTCAAACAGAGCTGAGTGGGCTGAATGGATTCAACGAACATTCGGAAATCGTGAGGTTCTCTTGATCGCACACATAGATGGAGACTATGCAGGACATCTTAGCCTTCAACCAGAGGAATGGGTCGCCTCAAGGCATGTTGCCCGACTTGGTATCATCGTGCGGAAAAACTACCGCGGACTCAG